>JAUYMX010000383.1 GCA_030699345.1 Methylococcaceae bacterium | reverse complement strand
GGTTGAACAGGAGCTGTAGTTAATGGCAAGTACACATCAGGTCAAAATTATTACCCAGGATGACGAGTCGGTAACATTTGAATGCCGTTCAGATGAAGATGTCATCACCGCCGCAGTGCGCCAGGATATTTATTTAATGTCATCGTGCCGAGAAGGTGGCTGTGCCACTTGCAAAGGTTTTTGCGCTGAAGGCGATTATGTCTTAGGCAAAGTTAGCTCCCAAGCGCTTCCTTACGAAGAGGAAGAAGCGGGAGAAGTATTGTTATGCCGCTGCTATCCGACCACGGATATTGAAGTGGAAGTCCCCTATACCTATGAGCGAATTTCTTTTTCACCAGAAGGATTGTCTTTTGAAGCGGAAGTGATAGAGCTGTCGCAGATTTCCATCAACGTAATGAAATTGCAATTGCGCCGCACAGGTGATGATAAGACCATTAAGTTTGATTCCGGACAATTTTTTGATCTGGAAATTCCCGGCACCACAACTACCCGGTCTTATTCACCCGCAAACATATCCAACAAGTTGGGCGATCTGGAATTTTTGATTCGAATAGTGGATGGCGGCAAATTTTCAGAATTTTTGAAAACTGGCGCGAAAGTCGGTCAAAAACTCAACGTTAAAGGCCCGTCAGGGATATTTGGTCTAAAAGAAAATGGCTTTACACCACGCTACTTTGTCGCCGGTGGCACAGGACTCGCGCCTATATTGTCAATGGTCAGGCGGATGAAGGAGTGGGAAGAACCACAAAAATGCGTCATTTATTTTGGCGTTAATACCGAGGCCGAGATTTTTCATCTGGACGAACTTGATCAATTAGCCGCTGAAATGCCGACGTTGGAATTAAGAAACTGCGTGTGGAAATGTACCGATGACTGGCATTGCGAAAAAGGCAGCGTAGTGGATATTTTACGTCGCGATTTGCAAGAAACCGGCGCTAAACCTGATTTATACCTATGCGGTCCACCAGGCATGGTCGATGCCACCTTTGCCGTCTGTGCGGAAATGGGTATCCCCAAAGAACGTATTTATTTGGAAAAGTTCTTGCCGAGTGGCTCATAACAACTCAATTAATTGCAAGGCCGATCTTTTCTAAAAGATCGGCTTTTGTATGTGGACTAAATTAAGATTCTTTTACCAATAAAAAGAACAACTAACAAAAAAGGGGAGTAAGCCATGTCACTAAATTGTTTGGTATACGTCAGCTTAGCCAACCAAGAAATGTCTGATAATCATCTACAAGCCATGCTCAAGAAAGCCAGGGAAAAAAATGACAAACTCAGTATCACTGGCATGTTGCTTTATCGTGATGGCTTTTTTATGCAGGCCTTGGAAGGCGAATTAAAGGATATTGAAGATTTATTTATAACCATCTCTCAAGATCCTCGCCATCGTGATGTGCTGCTGATTTATAAAAAGCCCATTCAACAAAGAGGCTTTCCCGATTGGACCATGGGCTTTAATAAAATTAGTGATGAGTCAGTTGAAGCTATCAATGGTTACACCAATTTTTTAAAGAATCCAACCCCGGAATTCTTCAATCAAAAAGCCAGTGAAGCAGAAGCAGTGCTAGACCAATTTAAACATCAACTGTTCTTTTGAGCCGCGGCTATGTCTTTACCCACAACATCATTTCAACTGGGACTCAAGGTCGAGGACGAACAGTTTCTTAAAGATATGGTTACTCAACTTGATGAAACGATCAGAAAGTTGGTGGTTGAAGAAAAAGAGCTAATAAACAAAATCGGCACAGCTCGCGTTGAAGAATTAATAGAATTTTGGAAACAAGAGTTACCTGAGGAAGAAGAGCACTTCTTCAAAATGACACTGGATTACTGGGACAAAATACTGATTCGTAATTGGGCACGCTCCAAGCGCTTACATCACACTCGGGCAGAGGTGGGGCGCACTTTCATGAAATTGAATTCTAATAGAGGCATTGATAGCAAACATGAGTAAACAAATTATCTATAACCCAGAAGCCCGTTTAAGAATGATGCAAGGCATCGATAAAGTGGCCAGTGCGGCCATAGTTACCATGGGCAGTGCCGGTCCGGCCGTGATGATTCAACACCGCACCGATGGCATTTTGCCAGTGTTTACCCGTGATGGCGTGACCGTCGCCAGATCAATCAATTTTGATGATCGACTTGCCGATTTGGGAGGACGCATGTTGCGCGATGTTGCGGGCGCCGTCTCTCGGCAGGTGGGTGATGGCACCACAACAGCCATCGTTTTAGCGCAAAAAATTGCCCAAGAAAGTGTTAAGAGCGTCGTTGCCGGCTTCCATCCATTACAGCTGAAAAAAGGCCTGGATTTAGCGCTGACCCTGGTTGAAAAGCATTTATTGGACACTGCCGTTACCGGTGTCACTGCCGACTGGATTGAAAAGATTTCTGCTGTCGCCACCAAAGATGAGCCGGGCGTCGGTCGCTTGCTTGCTGAAGCCTTGGCTGAGCTTGGCAGCGAAGGCCAATTAAACTTTCAATTGGGTAATAGCCGCAATGATGAGCTTGAAATCGTTGAAGGTATTCATTACGAACAAGGCTATTTATCGCCCTATTTTGTGACCGATAAAGCGCGCCAAGAAGCAGTGCTCGATAACCCGTATATCTTGTTGTATGACCGTGACATTAGTGACTTGATGGATCTTGTACCGATTTTGGAAGATGTAAAAGCAGAAGGCCGTTCGTTATTGATCATTTCTGAAAATGTGATTGATAAAGCACTGTCCGGACTATTACTTAACCATGTGCGCGGTATTTTTAAAGTCGTGGCAGTTAAAGCCCCAGGCTTTGGCGATAAGCGCATCGATCGCTTGAAAGATTTAGCATTATTAACCGGCGGCAAGGCCATCTTAGATGATTACAGCAGTCCGAAACTTGAACATGTCACTTTAGACATGCTGGGCCAAGCACAAAGAGTTGTAGTTACCGAAGGCACCACCACCATCATCGGCGCTAAAGGTGATCGACACGCGGCCCAACAACTCATCGATAATTTGCGCGCCCAAGCTGATCTTATTCTGGCAAAAAAACCCGGCCAAGGCTCAGCCAGCGGCAATAGGCATGACTTTGGCGAACTTGAAGAACGTATTGCCTTGCTATCCGGCAAAACCGGCATGTTTAGCGTTGGCGGCACCACTGATATTGAGATCAAAGAACGCATGGTGCGCATTGAAAATGCCTACATGTCAGCAAAGGCGGCGCTAGAAGAAGGCGTGTTGCCTGGCGGCGGTGTTGCTTTATATCGCTGTATCAAAATTCTGAATGCTGTAATCGCTGAAAATGCCGAGCAACAACAAGGCATAGCCATAATGAAGCTGGCACTGGTCGCGCCGTTGCAAAGCTTAACCCGCAATGCCGGGTTAAATTCAGAAGCTGTTATTGCCAAGCTGGATGCGGCTGATGACGATCATTTAACGATCGACACCCAGCGCAATAGTTATGGCAATTTTCTGGACATTGGCATTATCGACCCGGTTAAAGTCATGCGCTTGGCGCTACGCAATGCAGTAAGCGTGGTAACAACACTGATTACTACCGAAGCAGTCGTAATGGATGTGCCGGATTTATCGATTATGGATGGCTATTCACCAGAATGGGCGGCGGCAACCCGCGAAGATCCGCGGGCATAAATCACTTAGGATTTCGCCAAAATTAACTTCCTTGTTAACTTGTAGGGGCGAATTCATTCGCCCTGGGCGATTAAAATCGCCCCTACAGTTGAATTAAGGAAGTTATTTTAAACCCTATCCTTAGCAGCCGGGGCCATGATTAAATCCCCCGGCGAACACCGAGCGTTACCTTCCTCCCCTTCCCATGGGGTTTTGCCTATTCCAGTGTGTATAGGGGCAATGCAACCTTTGTGTTGCATTGCCTTTTTTAAAACTCTGTTTTCAGCGTCGACAGAACGTATTCAGTTGAGATCATCAAAACTCAGACCTTCATAAACGTCAGCTATATTCAAAGACAACTCCACAGATTCAAACACAACATTATCGCCCGCTTGATAAAGTTCAAAATCCCACTGATTATTGCGACGATAACATTCAACCCGCTGAGTATCCTGTGCTATCAGCACATATTCCTCCAGGCTTTCCAGCTTCCGGTAATAATGAAATTTGTCAGATCGATCATAACGCTCGGTAGATTCGGACAGGATTTCCACAATCAGCCGTGGTTGACTATTAAAATGCGGATCAACATCGCTTACGGCGCAGGTTATGTGTAAATCCGGATAAAAAAAACAATCATCGGTGGCTGTTTGCAATCGAACTTTCATTTCTCCCGAATGTACCCGGCAAGGTGTACCACGTAAATGCGTATGTAAAATAGCGATCAGATTAGTCATGATAGTGTCATGGGATCGTCTTACACCAACCATCGCAAACGCCTCGCCATTTACATATTCATGCTTAACATCGCTGGTTAACTCGCCTTGTAAATAATCAGTCACACTGATTTTTAATTGCGCCGCTACACTCATACTTAATCTCCACTATCAATGGTATGGATAATACCCACAAGCCCTCGCGCAAGTCAAAAAACCGTCCCCCATGATAAACGACCAATCTGTGGTCAACTTCACAAACCCCCATCAGTGTCTATACTAATCTTTCAATCACACTGACAGCAGACCATTACCGACATGGCCCTAAGTTGCAACAAAACGCCAACGGGAATTCACCACATCATGCACATCCAGTCCCATTATCACCAAGGCTTTACCCTGATTGAGCTGATGGTCACCATCTCCATCGCAGCGATTCTGCTAGGCGTTGCTATACCCAGTTTTACCTCCACCATTACCAGCAATCGACTAACCACCAATGCAAACGAATTAGTAACGGCGTTAAATTTGGCGCGTAGTGAAGCGATTAAGCGTGGGCAACAAGTCACCGTCCGCCGTAAAGGTACAACTAACACTCAATGGGAAAGCGGATGGGACGTCTTTGTAGATATTAATAATAACGGCAGTTTTGACGATACCAGCCCATCAACACCTTGCGAAACCAACGTCAATGGCTCACCCAGCGAAGATTGCTTACTAAGAACCTATGCCTCCCTACCAAGCGACTACACTCTTAGAAGCTCCGTTAACTATGCCTGCTGGGTTGCCTATGCACCCACTGGCTTAAGTAAAGGATCAGGAACTGCATGTTCCGGTGGGGGACTTGAGAATGATACTTTCAGATTATGTAAAGGTTCTGATAACGCTACATCTCGTGCAATTATTATTAATAAAGTTGGGCGTGTAAAAGTTTCAACAGGTACAACATCTTGCCCATAAGTTTTTGGATAACGAACAGCTATGAACAAAAATACCGGCTTTACCCTAATAGAAGTCCTGATAGCCATGCTGGTTTTAGCCGTCGGCTTGCTCGGTTTGGCTGGCTTGCAAGCCACCAGCCTTAAAAATAATCAAAGCGCTTACAACCGCAGCCAAGCCACTCAATTGGCTTATGACTTAGCAGACAGAATTCGGGCTAACCTTGCTGGAAAAACCACCTATACAACCGGCACTGCCACAGCAACAGCAGCTTGCTTAACTACAGCGGGCTGCACTAAAGAGGCGATGGCTGAAAACGATCTTAAAGAATGGAATGATGCGATTACTGCAACCCTACCCAGTGGTACGGGCACCATAGCCGTTGACGCCGGTGTCTTTACCATTACCATCACCTGGGATGACGACCACGATGACGACACCACTAATAACCCCAATTTCCAAACGAGCTTTCAGCTATGAAAAACAAAGCCCATCAAACCGGCATGACGCTGATAGAAATCATGATTGCCTTATTGATAGGCGCATTTTTATTGGGCGGCGTACTTCAAATATTTATCAACAGCAAACAAACCAACCGAATGCAGGAAAGTTTATCCAGGTTGCAAGAAAACGGTCGTTTTGCACTGGATTTTTTAGCTAAGGATATTCGTATGGCAGGATATTGGGGCTGCCATAGCGCTCCAAGCCCGAACAGCGATATTGCAGGTGCTAATGATAATGCAGCTACCGGAGACAACATTGATAACGGTACAGACACTTTAACTATCAATGGCGCATTTATCTTGTCACCTACAGATACATGTAGTGTGGCTGCAAACCTAGCAAATAGCTGTGATAGTAATAATGATGGTGTCGGTGATGTTATCTGTTCCACACACGCAAGCTCAACAATTACTTACAAAATTAACAATAGCGTTTTACAAAAGGGTACTGACGGAGTGGTAGAAGGCATTGAAAACATGCAAATTTTGTATGGGGCTGATACAGATGCCAACGGCACACCCAACTATTATGTTGCCGCTGGCACAGTCGGTCTTGACATGGCACAAGTGGTTAGTATTCGGATCAACCTTACTGCCCGTACCCTTGAGAACACCCTAACGACAACAGGGGACGGCAGAATCAGGCGTAACTTCACATCAACTATCGCCGTGCGTAACCGTTTGTAATGCACAGAGGCCGCCATGAATAAACTACAAATAACCGATGGCAAATTGAGTAGGCTGGCACTAAAAGTAGGCGCTTTAAGCGGTGCTTTTCTGCCCCCCGGCAACTCAATAGAAAGAGAGACAGAAAAACCTACCCACCCTACTCGTCTATCGAACCGCCCACCCACTCATCAAACCGGCGCGGTGCTGATAGTCAGCTTAATTATGCTGCTGCTATTAACTTTAATAGGCGTTACCAGCATGCAAACCACCTCGTTAGAAGAAAAAATGGCCGGTAACATGCGTGATAAAGACTTAGCATTTCAGGCCGCTGAGTCTGCGCTTACTGTCGCAGAAGCCACTCTCAATCCGGTTCCTCCTGCTGTGCTACCAACTTTTTTCGTTGCGGGTACTGGCGGCTTTTATACCTCAGACACAACTATTGATCTAAGCGAATCTGAAATTGTAACGGACAGTTTTTGGACAAGTAATCCTGTGGCTACCTCAACAGTGACCGGACTAGGCAACGGTATTGCTACCCCTAAATATATTATTCAAATAATGCAACCTGGGCTAGGCCTAGCCACCTGTCTTGATGGCTCATCTGGTTGTACAAACTATCGAATAAGAGTACGTGCCACAGGCGGTTCAACTAACGCCGTGGTTATTTTAGAGTCGATTTACAAACGCTAAAGCACACCACACAGGCTTTCGAACAACGCAATTCCTCCTAGTGGATATTTACCGTGAATACTTTAAAAAACATAGATCCCGACTTATCTAAAAGGCCTTGTAGTTGCCGCCGCTGGGCAGAAAAACACTGCCCACCTTACGTCTAAAAAAACGTAACTATTCAGCGTTGTTTCGCTTTGAAGGGTTTAAGTAACTAACATTCGCCTAGTCGGACAATATCGAAGCCCATGAGGCGAATAAATTCGCCCCTACATTGGAATTCGCTGAATAGTAACAAAAAACTACATTTTCTGTTATGCCGCCACGAACTGATTCAAAAGGAATCTCATCATGAAATCGAAAACAAGTTCAAATTTCTATACTGGACTGGCAGGATTAATAGGGTGTTGGCTTACTCTGTTAAGTACGCCTGCCAATGCTGTAATAGTCTTGCCGAATGCGCCACTGGGTGTATCCACATCGGCCAAGCCAATGACTATGATCACCGCCGGCAAGGATCACAAGCTGTTCTACGAAGCCTATAACGACGCCAGCGACATTGATGAAGATGGCACGCTGGATATTCGCTTCAAACCCAGCATTACCTATTACGGGCTGTTCGACTCCAAAGTGTGTTACAGCTATGACAACAACCTATTCAGTCCGGCTGCAGCCACCAGTGACGGCAAATGTTCTAACCAATGGTCAGGGAATTGGCTCAATTACATGACTACCAGCCGTATTGATGCCCTACGGAAGGTATTGTATGGCGGCTATCGTGAAGTGGATAGCACAACACAAACTATTCTTCGCCGAGCCTACATACCTCAAGATGCACATTCTTGGGCCAAGGAATATACCAGTGCAACAGTCGATGGCTACAAAATCACCGACTATACCCCGCTAAGCCAGCCAGATAGCGGAAAACGGCATTTCTTTGGCAATCTTACTAATAATGCGAGTAAAAACTGCTCCACACTCAGCGATTGCAGCAATTTGGCTCCATGGCTTTCAGTCGTCACCAACAGCAGTAAGCGGGTCTGGGTATGGGCTTCCAAAGAGCGTCCCGTTTTGGACGGTACGCATGGTGGTACCCGAACAAATTACAGCGTAAGGAGCGAAGTATGTACAACCACTTATCACGACGGCTGTAAACAATATGGCAGCAATTACAAACCAGTAGGTCTGTTACATGACTACGGTGAAAACGACTCTATGTTATTCGGTTTAATTACCGGTAGTTACAACAAAAACATGTCGGGGGGCGTACTGCGCAAGGTGGTTTCCTCCTTCAGTAGCGAGGTTAATACCGCCACGGGGCAGTTTACTGCTAACAACACAATCGTTAAATCCTTCGATAATCTGCGCATCCGGGATTTCAACAACGGAAGAACTGATCAAGCCTACCGAGGCGGCTGGGTCACGACCCGCCCAATGAACCAAGGTGAATTCGTCGATTGGGGCAATCCCATTGCAGAGATGATGTACGAGAGTCTTCGCTACTTCGCCGGCAAAGCTGCGGCTACTTCCGAATACGATACCAGTGGGAGTTACGATGGCGATATAGGACTAACAGCAGCAACTTGGGACAACCCATACAACACGACGAGCAGTGAGGCAAAAGCGCCTTGGTGTGCCAAACCCAACATGTTGGTGGTGAGCGATATTAATCCGTCGTTTGATTCAGACCAATTACCCGGCAGCTATAGCGAATTTGGCAGCTTTACCGGCGATGTCACCGACCTCAATGTAAAAACGCTGGCCGATACCATTACCTCTAACGAAAGCGGCTCCACAGGCAATCACTTTATTGGGCAATCAGGAACAAGTTTCGACGGCGCACCCACCGCGAAAAATGTAACGTCCTTAGGTACGATACGCGGACTCTCCCCAGAAGAGCCCACCAAACAAGGCAGTTACTACAGCGCATCGCTGGCATATTTCGGCAAAACCAATGATTTGAATTCCGCTGATAATAAACAGAGTGTCGATTCTTTTTACGTTGCGCTGGCATCACCATTACCCAGAATCCAAATTCCAACTGCTAGTGGTCAAATCACGTTAGTTCCCTTTGCCAAATCAGTCGCCGCCTCCAACACCAAGGGGCAGTTCCAGTCTACCGATCAAATTGTCGATTTTTACGTTGAAACCATTGCTAACTCAGGCTCCACAACATCTCCCGACTATGATGCTTTGACTAACGGGGGCCGCTATTACGCCAAGTTTATTATCAATTATGAAGATGTGGAACAAGGCGCAGACCATGACATGGACGCAATAGCGGAATACGAGGTTAGCTTGCTGAACACAGGCAAAGTTCAAATCAAAGTCACTCCCACTTATGAGGCGGGCGGTGACAAGCAAAACATGGGCTATATCATTTCAGGCACGACCAAAGACGGTGTGTATCTAGTTGTTCAGGATGAAAATGCCGACAGGCCGTATTTTTTAAATACCCCGCCAGGCTTGGATCCAGGGGCATGCGACGTCAGCACGCCTCCTGCTGCATGCAGTAAACTACCTTATACTGTGACCTATTCAGGAGGAAGCTATAGCAATCGGGAATTTACTCCCGGCAGTTCTTCGGCCGCAACATTACTCAAAGACCCTCTCTGGTATGCAGCAAAGTGGGGTGGCTTTGTTGATAAAAACAATAACGACAAACCCGATCTTTCTTATGAGTGGGACGCTGATAACAATGGCGTGCCGGATACTTATTTCTTGGTACAAAATCCTTTAAAACTCAAAGAAACTCTAAAGCGTACTCTCGATAACATCATCGAACGTAGCGCCAGCGCCGGTAACGTTACTTCAAATAGCACGGCCATCAACACCGATACCAAGGTGTTTCAATCGCTTTTTAATAGTGCCTCCTGGTCGGGAAATTTGTTGGCCTATCCCGTTAGCAGTAGCGGCATTAGTGCCACACCCAGCTGGCAAGCGGCTGATCATGTGCCTGCCGAGGCTGATCGTAAAATATTCACCAGTATCGGTGGTGCGGCAAAAGAGTTTAAGTGGAGTGCGCTATCGACTAGCGAACAGGCTGTATTGACTTCATTAGGCGCTTCCGAAAATATTGTCAATTACCTGCGCGGTGACCGTACTAATGAACTGCAAAACAGCGGCTCTTTGCGTAATCGCACGGCTAACGTGCTTGGCGACATCGTGCATTCTTCACCCTATTACGTAAAAGATACCAATACCGTTTACGTAGGCGCCAACGATGGTATGTTGCATGCTTTTAACGCCACTACCGGCACTGAGCTGTTTGGCTATATACCGAGTCAGGGCTTGTCGCGCCTAAAAAATATGAGTAAGACAGATTATGGCTCGTCAACAAACCCGCATGATTATTTCGTCGATGGTGATATTGCTGTTTCCACTCTTGCGCAAACGCCAGGCCATAATTATCTGGTTGCCAGCCTAGGTCAAGGCGGCAAGGGCTTGTTTGCGCTTGATGTAGCCTCACCTGCAAGTTTTGGTGCCAGCCATGTGTTGTGGGAATATCCAAGTACTAGCGATAACAATTTAGGCCTTATGCTTGGACGGCCGGTTATCGCCAAAATGAATGACGGCACAATGGCAGTGATTATCGGCAACGGTTACAACAGCACCAACGGCAAGGCTGTGCTGTATATTTTTAATTTAGCAACCGGCGCATTGCTAAAATCCATCGATACGCTTGCCGGAGGCGACAATGGCTTAGCGACGCCGGGCGTGTTCGATAGTGACGGCGATGGTGATATTGACTGGATTTACGCCGGAGATTTAAAAGGCAGTGTCTGGAAGTTTGATGTCAGGGGCGCTGAAAGTGATCATTCGACCTGGGCTGTTGGATTGTCTGGATTGCCTTTGTTTGTAGCAAAAAACGCCGCCGATCAGCTGCAACCCATAACTGCGCAGATAAACGTGGCCGTAAATACCTCGTTGAGTGACCCAAACTCTGGCAAGCGCTTTGTTTTCTTTGGCACTGGTAGCTATTTCCGAACTGGAGACCCCAATAATGTCGAGGTGCAAAGTTGGTACGGTTTAATTGATGATAATGTTCAAATTACCGATCGTACCGCTCTTAAACTACGGACTGTTTTGGCCGAGGGTACTGTAAGCAGCAAACAAGTACGTACTTTTTCCGAAGCCAGCGCCAACGATATGATCGGTAAAAAAGGCTGGTACTTTGATTTAACTAAAGCTAATGGTACAGCCGAAGGTGAACGCATGGTGACATCGTCAAAAGTCTATGCTCTGGCTGAACCTACGTTGATCGCCAGCTCAATCATTCCTGTCGTTGATCCCTGCGTACCAGGCGGCAAAGGCTATGTGAATGCAATCAGCCCATTTACTGGCGCAAGACTGGGTAAAGGCTTTTTTGATCTCAATAGAAACGGCAACTTTAACGACGATAAACTTGCCAGCATAAATATTGGCGCCATTGATTTCGATGTGGGTATGCCCAGTGAATCGGTGCTGATCGGTAATCTATTGGTCGTTTGCGGCTCATCCGGTGAGTGCAAGGAAGTCCCCATCAATCTGGGAGCAGGTGGAAGTCGTATTTCTTGGCGGGAAATTTTCAAAAAGTAAATTACACACTGGTAGTTCTTAATTTGCATTAACGTAGCGTGATGCACATCAATACTCAATGCTTAAATCCACAAGCGAAATACGCTACGGTATTTCGCCCAACAAGAAAATGTAACTATGAAAAAATCAACTGGCTTTACTCTGATTGAACTAATGATAACTGTGGCCATTATTGGGATTTTAGCCAGCATTGCTTATCCCAGTTATCAAGACAGTGTAAGAAAATCGCGGCGAGCGGATGCAAAGGGGGTTTTGCTGGGCTTGACTAATGCGATGGAACGGCGGTTTACGGAAAAAAATAGTTATTGTGATGCCGCTTTAGCTACTGGAGGAACAGCGGTAACAGGTTGTGGTGCAGCAACAGAAGATACTGGAACGCCATCGATTTATACCATCCCCCCTGAAACCACTAGCTTTTACACGGTAACGATTAGCGCTGCCACTGCCAGTAGCTATACCTTAAGTGCTGTTCCAACTGGTGCGCAAACAAATGATAGCTGTGGAACGTTAACGATAACGCAGACCGCTGCCAAAACGCCAACGACAGCGGGCTGCTGGTAGTTAATAAGCGCTAACAAAGTATCATTCTATGTATTGTGCCAATTGAATCAATCGCTTAAGCATTCAGGTCGCAGGAGTTGGTGTAAGATAGCCACATGTTAAAAATGAGGTGGCGTATGTTTGATGATGAATTATTCGAAGATTGGCTGGATAAAAAAACCAAAGCCATTTTTTTAAAGTTGGGTGAGGAAACCATTACCAGCGATGAAATGATTTTGTTGGTGCTCAAAGCGCAGACCAATCATTTTGAGCATTTAGATAAAGATTTGCGCACCGAAATGGCTAGTCTGAATAAAGAACTACGGGAAGAAATGATTTTACTTCGCCTGGATATGGATAAACGCTTTGAGCAGGTTGATAAACGCTTTGAAGTGCTAACGTCCCGTATTGATCATTTTATGGTGTGGTCGTTTGGGACGACACTGACTGTCGGCGGTTTGGTCATCGCGGCGATAAAGTTTTTGCCTTAAGCCAAGCTAGGGAAGCGCTGATTAAATCCTTCGACAAGCTCTCGGCAACTGCTCCTGCGTCGCTTAGGGCGCCTACTTTTGGTGCCCTACCTCCTGCATGCCCGGTGAAGCGGGGCAGGCTCTCCATGCAGTCGAAGATGAACGGTAACTTATTGATTTCGTTCGTGGTGAGCTTATCGAACCATGATCGAAATCGATTTGTTCAGCGCTTCCATAGGTCTAAAGCAGCCGTTTTATTCAGCCAGTTACAACGCAACAATTCACCGTCGGAGCAATTAATGGGAACCTCTAAAAATTATCCGTTCATGCTTCGACAGGCTCTCAAGAAACAGCTTTTTATTCCTATAAATCAACTATTTATAAGCGGTCAATAAAATTAAAAGTCGCCTCAAACAGCGTCTGTTTCTTGGTAACGCCATGCCATCGACAGGGGGGCTTGTTTTGCTCACCACGAACGGAACAGGTTGATTTATAAGATACCGTTCGCATTTATGCCCGGTGATATTGAGTTTATCGAAGTGCAGGGTTTTTCGAGGTTCCCTATTTTTGACGAGTAGGCAAGACCGGGTAGGTGCGGATTTATCCGCATAGTGCGAATGAATTCGCACCTACAGCTTGCCTAAAGCTCTCAAGAAACAGCGTTTCTATGCTCATAAAATCGTAACTATTCAGGGACTTTAAGTTCTATAAATCCGGGCTCAGGCAAGGAGCCGCTGTTGTGGGAGCGACGCCTACGTCGCGACGTAGGCGTCGCTCCCACAAATTTGCTGAACAGTTACATAAAATCAACTATT
>JAUYMX010000375.1 GCA_030699345.1 Methylococcaceae bacterium | reverse complement strand
AAATTGTGCGGCCCAATACACTACCAGCATAGAGCCGTATATTTGCAGGGCAACCGCACAATAGGTTTGCAAGGCTTTTGAATGCCAGAGCAAACGCTGCTGACTCAAGCCTAACGCCATGAGTGTGCAAGCGGCGCCGATGGTCATACGTGCCGTGACGCCAAACAAAAAACCCGGTCCTTCAGCGCTCCATTTGATGGCTAGCGGGGTTGTCGACCATAGTAAAACAATAAATATGTACGCTAACACCACGCCTATTTGCAGCATTCTTTATCCCTTTTAATACATCTCTGTGAGCAATTTTCTGATTTTATCCAGGAGTTGCTGTTGCTGCTCTTCGTTCAATTTGGCAAAGTCTTGCTGAAACTCAATCAAACTATAAGGCTTTTCATCCAACGAATTGACTGTTGCGGTAATTCCGCAATCGGCAAGCACTTGCGTTAACGGCTTGGCCGCATCATCCAATGGGATTGACCCGGATAACACTTCGCGAATCAGGGTATTGACCCTAATAAATATGGCCTTACCTGCTAGCATCTGCGTAGCAATGGCTTGGGCATTTTCGTTGGTATAACCTCGGCGTTTGGAGTCTTTAAATGTAGTCATTTGGATATTGACCGGCGGCTTTTGGTCAATTTGATATTCAACATCGAACCGACTGCCTTGCGACGCAATCAGACTGGTCGATTCAATAGTCACCTGTAAGGCATTATCTTTGCACATAACTTCTAAACGCATGTTGTCATAAAGATCACGACGCGGTAGTGGCGATATGGCAACACTGTAATTACGATTGGTCAGACGGTCTTTCTCTTGGACATAACTCCAATCATTGATTGCAAAAGCGCTGGCTGGTAGCCAACAACAAGCCAACACGCCAACCAACTTACAAAATGTTTGCATAATCTTGCTCAAGTTGCCGAAAGTTCATCGATGACATAAACCGGCTAAAGCTCAACCATGCAGAAAGCCCCATCAAATCTTTAAATTGCGGCGGCAAAAAATGCGGCGGCACGACGGTCCCTTCCTCCACCAAGTCGACGAGTACTTTCATATCTTCAATCATGGTTTTACCGCAGAACAACAATGGAATACGGTCGGGTTTACCTTTACTTACCGCCAAACGCATAAAGTTGTAAGTAAGCACAAAACCTTTGATGTAGGTCAGGTCTTTGGTAAACGCCATACCGTCAGGACTGCTGCCTCGAAACACGCGACTACTGAGGGTGTAGCTTTCTTCTCTATCCAAACCTTTGTCTAAGAAGAAAGTGAATATCTCCATAAAGTCGGCGCCTTCTTCGGCCAAGGTAATGGCACGCACTCGGTTAATCAGACGCATCAAGCGATTGGGTGTCGAGCTAAAGGTTAAAATTTCCATTAACACCGCCAAACCTTCCTGGGTAACAGTTGCTGATGGCGGCCCCTTGCCCAAAAAAGTACAATAAGGCTGTGCTAATCCATTCAACGTGGTGCCCAAATGCACCCAAATTTCATGCACTTCCAGCACGCGCAAATCGCGCATGTTAAATAAAGCGTCGGCACGCAATTTAACGTAATCAGTGCCTGCCGCCGCATCGGCGACAATACCGTCACTGATCATAGCCCGCAGACCATCACCGGGAAACATCGCTTCTATTTTTTCATTAAGTATCGCTACAGCATCTTTAGCATTAATTGTCTTAGGCTCTTCAACCAGAAAATCCAGTTTTAACAATTGCGACAAGG
>JAUYMX010000353.1 GCA_030699345.1 Methylococcaceae bacterium | reverse complement strand
AAATTGCCGAAAACGGTGATTTCAGGCTAAAACAAGTCCTCATGCGAGGGCAAAATACAAAAAACAGCAGGGATTCCGTGGCTGATTTATCACTGTCGGTATACTTTTTATTTATAAGGGCAGTATTTCGAGGTGCCCAACACTTTAACCATGCAAAAAATAATACTAAACCACCAGTTAGGTTCAAAAGCTAATCAAACAGAAGTAATAGCGGTATCTGATACCGAAATAAATTTTGGGCGTGATGATGCTTGCCAGGTGATTTTTGATCCGGAACAAGATGACTTGGTCAGTAGAATCCATTGCAAAATAGACGTTAAAGACGGTAAACAGTTTTTATTAACCGACTTAGGCAGCCGCAATGGCACGTTTGTCAATAACAGTAAAATCTCCTCAACTACCGAACTTAGCGTTGGCGATAAAGTCCAATTGGGTAAAGGCGGGCCGCAATTTATCTTCGACCTGGATCCTAAACCGCAAAAACTAAAGGAAACCCGGCTTGTGGAAAATAATGCACGGGCAACGCGCGTTATTCATGCGGCGCCTTCAAAAGACACAGTAGAAGCCATGATCACTGCGTCTGAAAGTGCGACACGCAAGAAAGTTATCAATATGGGTGCAGGCGTTTTGGGTGGTGTGTTGTTGATACTGGCTTATTTCGGCTATCAAAACAGTATCGAAACCCAACCGGCCCCGCAGTTAGTGGCTCAATCTGAGCCATTACCGCCGCCGCACAATAAAGAAAATTCAGTCTTATCTGCGGCGGACATTTTCAAACAATATGGCAACAGCAGCGTATTGATTGAAGCCAGCTGGAAATTAATACACACCGCGACCGGTAAGCAGGTGTTTCAACGCAACGAATGTTTTGTAAAACAAGGCAAATGCATTACGCCAAAAATGCCTTGGTATATTCAGCATAATGGCGTGGTTGAGCCTTTTCTGGATGTTGATGCAAGCAACGGTATTGCTATCGGTAGCTCGCATAGAGGCTCGGGGTTTGTCGCTCATGAAAATGGTTTTATTCTGACTAACCGGCATGTCGCGGCCAACTGGCATGCGCAAAGCCGCAATTTTCAACTGCCGGGTATTTTGGTGGATTGTAACGATGCGGCTTGCTCTAAACCGGAATATAAAATTCTCGAAGAGAAATCATCCAACAGCGCCTATCTCGCCTCGTTGAATCAATGGATTCCGTCAAAAACCAAAATGCTTGGCCAAAAACCCTTGTATGGCAAAATTGTTGAGGGCCGTAATGATTACCTTGAAGTTACATTCCCCAATACCGGCCTAAGAATCCCTGCGCATTTAGTGCGGGTCTCTGATGTGGCTGATGTCGCGATGATTAAAATCGACTTGCCACAAACGTTGCAACCGGTTCAGCTCAATACCGATGCGGCGGTGTCTCCCGGCGATAGCATCACCGTCATGGGGTACCCCGGTATTTCACCTGAAATTGTCGCAAAAATGAAAGCGCAAGATCCCGGTGGCGATGGTGAAATACGCAGTGTGCCGGCGCTAACGGTCACTACCGGCAATATCGGCAAAGTGCTTAACGCCGCCGACAAAGCGGACTCGGCATCAGTCAGTGAGTTGTTCAGCAGCATGGGCAATGTCTACCAATTAACCGTTAATGCGACCGGCAGCGGTAACAGCGGCGGCCCGGTGTTTAACGATAAAGGCCAGGTAATAGGCTTATTTACTTACGGGTTGTCTGACCAATCAGGTATTCAAATCAGTTTTGCGGTACCTATTAAATATGGTCGCGAGTTGATGGACATTACGGCAATTAAATAGGCCGACTGATGACATATTTTTGGCAGAAATTTGTGCAAAGCGTATTTGCCCAACAAGCGCTTGAGGAGTATTGCCTGGAAATTGGTGCGCTCTCGGATGTGGGCAGGCAGCGCGAAAGCAATCAGGATCAGATCGGTTACAGCAAATCTGCTGATAACAAGACGGTCTTGGCTATTGTCGCTGACGGCATGGGCGGTCATCAGGGCGGCGAAGTGGCGAGCCGGTTGGCGGTGGAGCTGATTCTGCAAGACTACGGTAATGGTGAGCAAATTGTACTTCGCGCTAAGGAATTATAACGCTATTTTAATAGGGTTAATACCGCTATTTATCACCAAGCGCAAGGTTCTGCTGCACTGCAAGGCATGGGTACGACGCTGGTGAGCTTAGCGATTGCCCAGGGCATGGCTTGCTACGCTTTCGTTGGCGACAGTCGTTTGTATTTGCTTAGGGCAGGGGAGTGTCGCCAGTTATCCAAGGATCATACTGTTGTCGCAGAAATGTTGAAGCAAGGCTTAATCACTGCCGAGGCAGCCGTTAGCCATCCCGACAAAAACGTCATTACTCGAGCTATTGGCACGTATTCTAATGTTGACGTGGATAGCTCCAATAAGCCGTTGCCCATCAAAATCGGCGATTGTTTTTTGCTGTGTTCCGATGGCTTGCATGACCTGGTCAACGCCACAGAAATGCAGCAAGCGCTGGTTGAACATACCGCCCAGCAAGCCTGTGAGGTGCTGATACAGCTGGCAAATTCTCGTGGCGGGCACGACAACATTTCCGTACTGGTTGTAAAAGTGCTGCAATCAACCGCGTCTGCTAAAAATACTCCGATCACACGGGCATAAAGAATGGAACGTATCGATAATTATAAAATCGTCGAGAAAATAGGCGAAGGCGGCATGGGTGAGGTTTATAAAGGCATCGACACCATGCTGGAACGGGAAGTGGCCATCAAAATGCTGCGTCCGGAGTTAAGTAGTAGAGAGGATATTGTCGAACGTTTTCGGTCGGAAGCAATTGCATTGGGTCGTTTAAATCATAGCCATATTGCCACTGTTTATAATTTTGGCCGTGTGGATGAGCAATACTACATGGCAATGGAGTTTGTGCCGGGGGAAACCCTGGATAGTATTATTCAACAGCATGGACGCCTGCCTTGGAGGGATGCTGTGCAGTATGCAATCCAGGCGCTGGAAGGCTTGGCGCATGCGCATCAATCGAATGTGATTCACCGCGATATAAAACCGGCCAATATCATTGTTAACGGCCAAAACACCCTCAAACTGCTTGATTTTGGTATTGCCAGAATTCTGCAAACAGCCCGACTTACCCGCACCAAACATAGCATCGGCACACCTGGCTATATGTCTCCTGAGCAGCATCAAAGCAAGGAAGTTGATGCACGTTCAGACATTTATGCGGTCGGTATCGTTTTGTATGAAATGCTGACTGGGCAAATGCCATTTCAACACGATACTGAATATGGCTTGGTTAAGACTGTTATCGAAGATAAGCCGAAAAGTTTGCGCAGTATCGACAAGTCCATTCCAGCGCCTTTAGAAAAACTGGTGCTGAAAGCGCTGCAGAAAAAACCGGAAAAGCGCTTTGCAGACGCGCAGGAATTTATTGTGGCTTTGCGGGATTGCTTGGCAATTCAGGACATAAAGCCCAAGCGGAAACCGGAAATTCGCAAGGTACTACCTAATAAATTTATTAATTTTTGCCAAGACTACCCGGTGGTTGTAGTAGTTGGTGTTTTACTAATTGCGGGCAGTGGCGTTGCTGTTCGGCAATGGGTGGATTTTCCGGGGAGTCCATCTTTGTTAACGCAACAAAAAAATGCGACTTCATTAGCAGCACTTCTTAACACTTCAATTGATGCTTTGCCCGCAACAATCCCGCAAGACCAACTGACGCTGTTACAAAATGCCGCCGATAAAGGCGATGCTCGCGCTCAGTCTTATCTGGGCAGAATGTATTTCAATGGCACGGGTATAAAACAAGATTATGCGACAGCGCTGGCGATGTTTGAAAAAGCGGCGTCACAAGGCGATGCAACCGGCCAAAATGGCTTAGGCGCTGCTTATGCGCGGGGTAGAGGAGTGGATAAAAATGAAGCGACTGCATTGACGTGGTATCGAAAAGCGGCTGCTCAAGGACATGCCAGAGCTCAGAATAATCTTGGTGATGTGTTTGAAAACGGCTTAGGTGTAGATAAAAACCTCCCTGAGGCTATTGATTGGTATCTCAAGTCGGCTAATCAAGGTTTTACCGCAGCTCAGAACCACCTAGGACAACTTTATGCCGATGGCGTGATGGTACCTAAAGATGAGGCCAAAGCGTTTGAGTGGTATCAAAAAGCGGCTGATCAAGACTACGCAAGCGCTCAATTTCACCTTGGTTACATGTATTTAAAAGGCATAGGGGTGGCTCAAGATAAGTCTAAAGCGTTCGAATGGACTCAAAAAGCAGCAGACAAAGGCTCTGCTTCCGCGCAGTTTAATTTAGGTGTTCTTTATAGATACGGTAATGGTGTTGCGAAAGATTTAACCAAGGCGGACGAATGGTACGAAAAGGCCGCCAATCAAGGTCATGCTGAAGCACAAGCGACGGTTGGCGCTATCTATCTTTATGGGGAAGGCGTGCCTAAAAATACCGCCAAAGCGGTTGAGTGGTTACAAAAAGCGGCAGATCAAAATTCTACGATGGCACAAAGTATTCTTGGTTTTACTTATCTGTTAGCACAAGAAGGAATTAAGGCCGATTATGCAAAAGCGTTTGCATTGTCTGAAAGCGCCGCTAAGCAAGGCGATTCCCTTGGGCAATTTTGCCTAGGATGGATTTATAGACGGGGCTTAGGCAAACCCCGCGATGATAAAAAGGCATTTCAATATTTTAACCAGGCGGCTCAGCAAAATTATACCGATGCTGAACTTGAACTTGCCTTCATGTATGTACTGGGTGAAGGTGTTAAAAGAGACTACGGCACTGCGTTAACGTTGTTTCAAAGAAGAGCTGAAGGTGGCTCTGAAAAAGCCCAATTGATGCTCGGAGAAATGTACTTAGGCGGCGCAGCCGCACCGAAAAATAAAGCTAAGGCAATAGAGTGGTTTCAAAAGGCTGCTGCACAGGGATCTGTTGCTGCAAAAAAGAAATTAATGGAGCTTCAAGGCGTTGCTGTGGTGGCACAAGATCAAGAGACGCCGTTAACAAAATCATCCTCTTTGCCGGTGAACCAAGCTGCTCCCATTAAGACGGTTAAAAAAACCAAGAAAGCATATTTAGATAACTCTGATAACGTCAATCTTGCGCCACCTCCCGAACGATACGATCGCTATATCCCCAGAAACAGGTAATTAGAATGTCCAATAGAAAAATGTTCGTCACGCTATGTGCGTTATTGCAAATAAGTCAATTGGCCGGTTGCGCGCAAGATAAGCTGGCTGGAAAGAACAGTCTTGAACAAGCTAAAAGTCAAAATTCGGGAACTGTTGCCAAACAAGCTGGCCCAGATCAAAAAGTCAGCAATATGTCTCGGGAGGAACAGGCTGTACTTAAAGATTATGCTGATTATTTGTCTACTGAGTTCTTGTATATTAAACCGGGCAATAGCGCTGGGGCCGAGACGTTTATTCAAAAAGAAATTGTCATTACCAAGCCTTATAACCTGTTCAAAATTTTGACTTATGCCCGACTGCTTAATACCAAAAATAAATACGCTGAGGCTTATCAATTAACATCGAAAGTTCTTAATGATCAGAAACTTTCTGACTATTTGGCTCATGTAGAGCAAATCATTTTGCCCCAAGCTTATTTAGCACACGCGGTTTCTGCGGCGGGTATTGGCTTAACGGGCGAAGCACTGAATTTTATCAATGCCGCCGATAAATTTAGCGGCCCGAATAATTATTCGTCGACCACTTATTACAAAGCCATGGTGCTGGCAATGTTGGGGCATGTGCCGGAGGCAACGAATTATCTTGGCTATGTCACTGTTAGCTAGTGGTTTACACTCTTGTAATAGAAATCAATGAGATAAGGAGGCAAAATGAAAGCCGACGAATTCAAAGTATTTGATGAAGCTCTTGAAAATCTAACGCCGCACCAAAGAGGGCTAGTGA
>JAUYMX010000347.1 GCA_030699345.1 Methylococcaceae bacterium | reverse complement strand
CGCTGGCCGCGACTGTAAACTTTTGCCAAGGCTTGCTCTTTGAACTCATCAGAATACTGCTTCTTGGAAGGATTCATTTTTTATCTCAAATTTAAAGGGGTCTAAAAATTTGAGGCGACAACTATTCTGACGCAGGGGGATAACGCACAAACACTTTGGGATGCAAAGGATCGCTAAGGTCTTCACGTACTTTTCCATAACCATAATGATTGCCGGGGTAGGTACTGACAACATCCCTGCTGCGTGCGTCGTCGAGTTCGATTTCTATGCCGTAGACGATGCCACCGGTGTGATTCAGCGCATCGAAATTGCCCAATCCTCCCCTGATGTCGCTCGCCTCAGCGGCAGAGCCAAGCGCCAACAAGGGCAATAAAATAGTGATTTTTTTCATAGGATCTTCCTGTCTTAAGTAGGTGAATATAAAAAGGGGGGCAGTGGCATGTGCCAGTGAAAATTGGCCTATGCTGCCAAACATATAAGATATGGTGCGAATTTCAAATACAACAGCACTTTTTGTTCCAATTTCGCAATAACGTTATCAGCTTGATTATCCTAACCACACTCATACCTAGAGCTGGCGGTTTTTCAGCATATTCTTTGATGAGTTTCTTAGCGTGCTGTTTCCGCGAAAGAGTAACACAACTAACTTTGCTTATTTATGAATGTAATGTGAAATACCTTACATTTCTAATGTTTTCCTGAGCAGGAAAATTAAGATTGGTCTATGCATGTAAGTCATTGATTACAAGTAGTTCAAAATAAATCTTACCAAGAAAACGTATAGTTTTTTATCTGTCTACTTTTATTAACGCATGTTGCTTTAAAAAGCATAGTTCGTGCCTAAAAATAACCACGATATGTTTTTACGATATTCAAAATGTGGACGGAGTTTACTTGGTGCATTTTTTGGATCGTAATATTCCTCCAAATTAGTTGGGCGGTATGCATGTATTGAGGACAGCATGTAACGGCAATCTGTAGGGCACCTCGAAATACTGCCCTTATAAATAAAAAGTATACCGACAGTGATAAATCAGCCACGGAATCCCTGCTGTTTTTTGTATTTTGCCCTCGCATGAGGACTTGTTTTAGCCTGAAATCACCGTTTTCGGCAATTT
>JAUYMX010000345.1 GCA_030699345.1 Methylococcaceae bacterium | reverse complement strand
AAATTGCCGAAAACGGTGATTTCAGGCTAAAACAAGTCCTCATGCGAGGGCAAAATACAAAAAACAGCAGGGATTCCGTGGCTGATTTATCACTGTCGGTATACTTTTTATTTATAAGGGCAGTATTTCGAGGTGCCCTATAGAACAGAAATTTATACATACTTAGCCGGAGAGTTTTATGAATTGGTATCTTCAAGCGTTAAATAAATATGCCGAATTTAATGGTCGGGCCAGGCGTAAAGAATATTGGTTTTTCGTGCTGTTTAATATTCTGATCAGTCTGGCGTTGGGTATTGTCGACCATATTACCGGTAGTTTTGATCCCACTTCAGGTGTGGGTTTGTTTGGTGGGATCTACGCTATAGCGTTGCTGCTGCCAGGGTTGACGGTCACTGTTAGACGACTGCACGATACGGACCGAAGCGGCTGGTGGGTGCTTCTGCCATTTATTCCAATACTGGGCGGCTTGATACTTTTTTATTTTTTGGTGCTTGATAGCACGCCCGGTCGAAATGAATATGGCGACTCGCCTAAATAACAACACCCCTTAAAACCCAACCAATGAGGTTAAACATGTTCAAGTGGCTAATAGCGTTATTAATGATAACCAGCTTGTCGGGCTGCGGTTATAACGAGCTGCAATCAGGCGATGAAAACATCAAAGCATCCTGGGCGGAAGTATTAAATCAATATCAGCGCCGCGCCGATCTAGTGCCGAATCTGGTTAATGTAGTGAAAGGTTACGCGGCACACGAAAAAGATGTACTGACGCAAGTGACCGACGCCCGTGCCAGGGTAGGGGCCATACAAGCCACTCCGGAACTGGTCAATGATGAAGAAGCCTTCAAGAAATTTATTGCCGCGCAGGGACAAATGACCAGCGCTATCTCACGCCTGTTAGCGGTGGCGGAGAATTATCCGCAGCTCAAAGCCGATGGTTTGTTTCGAGATTTGCAGGCCCAGCTGGAAGGTACCGAAAACCGTATCACCGTCGCGCGCAACCGCTACATCGATACCGTGAAGGAATACAACATTACGGTGCGATCTTTCCCGACTAATCTCACCGCAATGATGTTCGGCCTTAAGACCAAGCCCAGCTTTACGGTAGAAAATGAACAAGCCATTTCTCAACCGCCTAAGGTGGATTTTTCTGCACCGGTTCCGCCAGCTGCTCCTGCACAATAAAGTATGCTGACACTGGGTCGTTACGGATTTGGATTGTTACTGCTGCTGTTCTTTACAGCGGCAGTGGCGCTGGTAGGTATTCCCGATTTATCGCATCGCGTCACCGATCTGACCGCCACCCTCAGCCCCCAACAAATTGCAGCATTGGAAAATAAACTGGCTGCATTTGAAGCCGAAAAAGGCAGCCAGATTGCTGTGTTAATTGTTCCTACTCCCCAGCCTGAAGACATTGCCCAGTTCGGCATTCGGGTAGCCGAGGCCTGGAAGATTGGTCGTAAAAAGATTGATGACGGTGTGATTTTGATTGTCGCTAAGGATGATCGTAAATTACGCATTGAAGTCGGTTACGGCCTGGAAGGTGCCATTCCTGATGCGATTGCCAAACGCGTGATTAGCGAAATCATTACCCCGTATTTTAAAACTGGTGACTTTGCCGGTGGCATTGACGCCGGAGTTAGCCAACTTATCAAACTCATCGCTGGCGAGTCTTTACCCGCACCAGTATATGAGCCGGAGTCACAACCGGATGAAGGCGCCTTTATGTTTATCCTGTTCGGCGGGGTGATTGCCGGGTTTGTGTTGTCGGCCATCATGGGCCGGGTAATGGGCGGCATGTTGGCGGGATTGGGGGCTGGTGCAGTCGCCATGTTGTTCTTTGGCTTGGGCGTCATGGTGGTATTTATCGCTTTAATGGTTTTCTTCATCGTTGGCATAAGACATCGCGGCGGTAGCGGCTGGACCAGCGGCGGCGGAGGTTTCGGTGGCGGTGGAGGAGGATCATGGGGCGGCGGTGGCGGCAGTTTTGGCGGCGGAGGCGCATCAGGATCATGGTAAAGATTACACGTTGGCTAAGTCATGTCTTTATGCCGCCATGGCGTTGGTGCGTGGCGTTTCCAAAGGCAGTGCTGCACGATATTGAACAGGCGATAAAGCAGTCGGAACATCAACACAGTGGCGAACTGCGCTTTGCTGTGGAAAATGCCCTTGCACCTATCTGGGTATGGCGCGGTAAATCAGCCCGACATCGCGCTACAGAAGTCTTTGCCAATCTACAGGTGTGGGATACAGAAGATAACAGCGGCGTGTTGATTTATGTATTACTGGCAGACCGGGAAGTCCACATCGTCGCCGACCGGGGCATTGCCAAACGAGTAACCCAAACCGAATGGGATGCCATCGCCCAAACCATGCAGACGGCGTTTAAACAAGGCGACTTTCGGCATGGAGCAATCGAGGGTATTAGACGCATCACTAAACTTTTGGTGACTCATTTTCCCGCGAAAGAAGGCAATCCTAATGAGCTTTCTGATCAGCCGGTGATTATTAAGTGAACCGACATTTATAAATTAATGACTTCCGTTCGTGGTGAGCTTGTCGAACCATGAACGGAGTAGGTTTTTTGCAAACTTAGTGCAAATCAACTTTTCCTCTCAACGCCTTCAATTTCCCTTGCTTGGCTTTGCCATCCAAACGCCTCAGCTTTGAGCCTTTAGTGGGTTTTGTGGCTTTGCGCTTCTTATGCACAATGGTCGCACTCAAAATCAACTCCCGTAGTCGGTTGTACGCATCTTCCTTGTTCATTTCCTGAGTGCGAAACTGCTGAGCCTTGATGACAATCACCCCATCCTTTGAAAGTCGACTGTCACTTAAAGCCAGCAGCTTTTCTTTATAAAACTCAGGCAGGGACGACGCATGAATATCAAAACGCAAATGCACAGCTGTTGAGACTTTATTGACATTCTGACCGCCCGCACCTTGAGCGCGAATGGCAGAAATTTCGATTTCGTTGTCGGGGATGCTGAGTTGGTTGGAAATGTGTAGCATTGCCGGTTAAGTTTTGCTTATTGATTAACTGGCGGCCATTTTATCGTTTTGGGCGGGTTTAAACAGTTTCGTTAAACCAAATAGAACAATCATCACTATCAAAGTGAATCAATAGGGGGGGGGCTTCCAATGTAGAAAACCTGCAGATAATGTTAATAAAAGCTATATTAATGACCTAAATAAATCATGTAACTGCGAGATTTCTGCATGTTAATCGAATTTTCTATCAGCAACTATCGCTCTTTCCGCGAAAAGCAGACCTTTTCCATGGTTGCGGCACCTAGATTAAAGAAGGGCGATAATGTATTCAAACCTGTTGTTAAGGGCGAAAAACTTCCTGACTTACTAAAGGTTGCAGCCATTTATGGGCCAAATGCGTCCGGCAAGAGCAATTTAATCAAAGCGTTTGATATCGTTAGAGATGTTGTTAATCGCCAGCCTAGTGCTCAATTTACTCCATTACCTGTTTTCCCATTCCGTTTTGACCCGCAATTGGCCGATCAACCCAGTCGCATTGAGTTACACTTTATTTTTGCAGAACAACGGTATGCGTTTGAGTTAGCGTTAACCCCGCAACGAATTATCGAAGAGCGTCTGGTTTCTTTTCCAAAAGGCAAGGAAACTCTCTTGTACGAGCGCCGTCACTTATCTTCCGGCGACGAATACACTTTTGGGCAGCAGCTGGAAGGCGGAAAAGATTTGCATGAATTATGGAGAAAATCCACCGGGCCACAGGTGTTGTTTATTTCTCAAGCTGTAGCAAATAGTAGCGAGGGCATGAATCAATTGAGAGACCCTTTGAAATGGCTGCATGCCGGTTTTATGGTTTTTTTCGGTAATACTAGTATGTTGGCACTTGCACAACTTAGCCAGCAGCGCGCTGAAGCAGACATATCTTTTGCAGAAGAACTTTCATTATTTCTGAAAGATGTAGATATACCAGTAACCAATATTCGTTTTGACCATATAGAACCCAATTTAGCAGAACCCATATCAACTGGTTTGCTGCAATCAATAAGTGAAAAATCTAAAAGCAAAACAGTATTGACTCATCGAACGGCATTAGGAGAGGCTGAATTTGATTTTCGTGAGGAATCGGAGGGTACTAAAAACTTAATCGGATTTTGGTTGCCTTGGAACCTGCATGATCAAACGAGACTTATAACGCAAAGTACTGCTTTGGTAGTCGATGAACTGGATAGTAGTCTTCATCCCGAGATTGTTGCTTCTTTGGTAGCAAAACATCTTAAATCTGCCTCACCTGCTCAGCTTATCTTTACTACACACGACACCCATCTTATGGATGCAAAACTATTACGCCGCGACCAGTTCTGGCTGACCGAGCGAGACGCCAACGGCGCAACACAATTGCGATCTATCCACGATTTTGAAGGTCGTGAAAGCGAAGATTTGGAAAAACGCTATTACGAAGGCCGTTACCGGGGACTTCCCTTTGTGCGCAGGGGCTGAATATGGGGCGTAATGCTGCTTCGTTTAATCGGAAAAAACCTCGCTATAAGCCGCAGCCTACAGTGTTGGTAATTTGCGAAGACAGTAAGTCGGGAAAAGGTTATTTAGAAGATGCAAGTCGGTATTTTCGTGTCAAGGTAATAGTTGAAATTACCCACTGCGGAAAAACCGATCCGTTGAATATTGTTAAGGAAGCGATTGCTCGCCAAGGAAAATTCGATCAAGTTTTTTGTGCTATAGACAGGGACACTCACGAAACTTTTACCGATGCGCTTAACTTAGCGAGGAGCTCCAAAAAAGTCGAAGTGATTGCCTCGTACCCATGTTTTGAATTCTGGTTATTGCTGCATTTTGCTTACAGTCGTAAACCCTATACAGCAGCGGGTAAGCTTTCGGCGGGAGATGCGCTCATCAAAGACTTGCGCACTTATCCTGGCCTGGAAAATTACGACAAAGGTTTAGTTCAGGGTGTCTTTGCGTTATTGCTGCAGGAAAATCGATTTGCCAATGCGCGCGGAACAGCCGCTAAAGTACTCGCTGAAGCCATAGCGAGTGGAGAAATGAATCCTAGTACCAGACTGCATGAACTGATGGATTTCTTTGAAAAACTATCATTACCCCAAAAAGCTACCTCTATTCCGTAAGGCTGAGTAGAGTAAAACGAAACCCAGCAAAAACATTTTCAATGCTGAGTCATTTGCCGGATTTACCCGGCAGCATGTTCTTTTAGCCAGTCCTTGAGTGTATCGTTCATCCGTGTTTGCCAGCGGTAACTTCTTTATTGCTACTGCACGCTTGGCGACTGCTTCACGCATTGCAACAACCGCTCGGGGACGTTTCGTCATCTTCTAGTGGTCAGTATATGCTTTTCGTGCCCACGCAGAATTAAGGAATTGACTTTAAACGGTGGGCAAGCAAAAAGCCGCTTACCCACCCTTATATCTACATCAAGTTGCTCTCAGCAAGTAGCCTGGATGGAGTTTGCGGAATCCAGGGCATTCGAGTTGCCGAAATTCCGTATTACGCAAGCTTCATATGGATTACGCCAATGAACAAAACGCAGTTGCCGGTAACAGCAACCTATCAGCCTGACCCAACAAAGGCATGAAACCAAAATGCCGGTAAAAGCTTGCAGCAGTTGAGTCTTTAGCATCCACAACAATTCCAACCACCGCCAGAGTGGCGCTAGCATTTATTACTTTCTGACAGGCATCAGCCAAAAGAATCGAACCTAAACCTTTTCCTTGGTAGTCGGTGGCTACTGCAAGTCGTCCGATAAGTGCCACCGGTACAGGGTAGCGGGGTAGCGTTTTAGCCAATGACGCCGGTAAGTCAGAGCAACTGACGCTACCTGCGCTCAAGGTAAAAAATCCTGCTAATTGCTTGGTGTCGTGTTCCGGTGTCGCGATGAATACTCTGGCAACATTTCGTTTGACATCTTGCGAAGCATAACGGCGAATGTATTCATCAAGTGGCGGCTGCCCACAGCAAAAGGAAGCGGTATCAACCGTACTGTCAAAGGGGCGGATATGGTAAATCGTCTCCACTTACAACTTTACCTAGCAACTTGTTCCGAATGGCGTTTGAAGGCTTTTTCCAATGCCGGATTGGGTTCAGTTGGAGCATCAAGTGCGGCCAGGAAGGCCTGAAAATCTTCCGGTTGTAAGGTAATGTGTTCATGCGCCTGCACCACTTTTTCTGCGGAGGCTAATGCGTTGGACAGAACAAATTCGGAAATGCTGACGTGTGTATAAGTAGCAGCTTTGTCGAGCAGTTCTCGAGCACGCAGATCGCAGCGAATATTAAGGCGGTTTTCTTTGGCGGTAGTATTTTTCATCAGAAACACCATGACGGTTTATGTATCGTAATTGTGCGTCGTTTGTGAGTACGTTACAAGTAACATCTTCGGGCCCAACACTGCAAATACAGATATTGACCGTTCACTGTCTAAAAATGTCCGGCCATGAGTAAACGAAGCAAATCAAACCCAGCCCTGTAGATACCGTCTTGGCAGTCAATATTAAATTGCATAATTAGCCTGATAAGGTTGCCTAGTTTTGAGTACGCCAAAGCACAAATGTACCAACTTGCGCATGGCTGCCCCCAGCGCTGACATTTTGGATTTGCCTCGGCCC
>JAUYMX010000341.1 GCA_030699345.1 Methylococcaceae bacterium | reverse complement strand
GCGGCATCGCGTTAAGCCTGGTATTACCGGTTGGGCACAATTATGTTATCCCTATGGTGCTGATGAACTCGATACGATTCAAAAGCTGCAATATGACTTGTATTACGTAAAAAATTACAGCATGTTTCTCGACTTATCAATTATGTTACATACGATGGAAGTAGTGCTATGGGGGAAAGGGGCAAGGTGATTGAGATAACAAAATGGAAGCTATTAATGCACCCTGCCGATTTAATATGGCGCTACCGTCGATTAGCAACGGTTATCGTGGCAGTAGTTATTATTCAAATATTTGAGCTGACGTTATTAAATTATAAGTACGATATATTTAGTGGCGGATTTTTACAGCCTTACGCCTATAAAACCTTTGTTGATCGTGTGTATTTTATAGCGGTTTCTTTATGCTTTGATTTGTCACTTTTTGGAATAATTGCTAGCTTTTGGTTTTTTATAGCGGATAGGCTAAATAAATACGGTTTAACTATATATTATAATTTTACTGCGGTTATTGTTTTATTAGTAGGTATGTTTCTAGCCTTGAAATTTAAGGTTTTATCCTATTTTAGCGATACTATTAATTTACAGATTATTAAGAATCTCGGCGGCGGTAGCTTAATGGAAGCATTAGTCTACGCCAGCAAAGAAATTTCCTTGTTTATTGCCATTACTATTGTATGTGTAATGGCAATAATTGTTTTTATAAAAAATATAAAAAATCATAAAGTTATTATTAGGCTTTCGAAAATAGATATACAACATAGTGCTTATTCAAAGATATTTATTTTTTTTATTGTTACCACGCCTGTTATTACATATTTTGTTTCAAATGACGACTTTTTAAGATATGGCTTGGAGAAGAAGTTATCTTATAAATTAATTAGTAATGGTTTAGATAAATTGTCAGATATTGATTTTGATGGCTATGGCAGTTTTAGTTATCCTAAAGATAAAGCTGTTTGGAATGCGGCAATATATCCAGGTGCATTGGATATTCCGAATAATGGTGTGGATGAAGATGGCTTTTTAGGCGATGCGATTGAGCTTAAGTCGCAGCCAGATAGATTTTCTGAGATACCTCGTAAATCTGGTAAGCATATTATTTTGATTGTGCTGGAGAGTGCCCGGGCAGATGTATTAAATCAACAACTTAATGGGCAATATGTTGCGCCTGCCATGCGCAATTTGGCTTTCAATGGCGTTTCAGTAAACCATGCCTATAGCCATACCGGCTATACCACAACATCTATCAAAGCTATTTTTAACCGAGGCTTGGTAAGTGATCCAAATAAAACTTATTTGATAAATTTTCTGCAATCGGTGGGGTATCAGGCATCCATTGTTTCCGGTCAGGACGAATCATTTGGAGACGTGGCGACCGAAGTCGGTATGAAAAACAACAACGTCTATTACTTTGATGCCCGCACTGCAATTGAAGATCGGGTGTTTCCAAGTAAGGAGCAAGGTAGTTTGCGGCTTAGCGAGGAGCGTGTTGTTGCACAATTTCAGACTCGTTTAAGCCAGTTAGATTTCAGTTTGCCGCAGTTCGTTTATCTCAATTTTCAAGCGGCTCATTTTCCTTATACCCATCCTAAAATGGCAAAAACCCTAGTTAATGATTTGATACCTCGGTCAGAAATTAACATGGATAATCGAGATTGGGTGGCTAAAACATATTGGAACGCAGTAGCCAGTGCAGACTGGGCGGTTGGTCAAGTTGTCGAGGCGCTAAAGGCTAGAAATTTGTTTGAGCAAACCACTATTGTTATTTTGGGTGATCATGGTGAGTCTCTATTTGACGATGGTTTTCTGGGACATGGGCACGCCATCAACGATACGCAAACACAAATTCCTTTAATTAGTAATGACCCTAATATTGTTGTTGAAGAACCCATGGGGCAGGTTGATGTTGCCGAGCTTGTGGTCCGTTCAGCTTTGGGATTGCCTAATCAATGGAAAAACAAAGATAAGGTAGTATTTCAGTTGGTAGGCTCATTATCGCAACCCACGTTAATTGCGCACGTTAAACAGGATGGTGTCCGCACCTTGTTTGATTTCAGGTCTGAAAGCGTTTTTTTCAGTGACTTAAATAGATGGCAACCTTATGGTGAAGCCATTGCAGATGTTGCGCACAAAGAGCGGGTTATCAATCTACTTAGGGAGTGGGAGGCGTTACGTTGGCAGGAATATCAAAACACTAAAGGAAACCTCTAAAAATTATCCATACATGCTTCGACAGGCTCAGCACGAACGGATAAGGTATTGATTTAAATGAACCACCGTTCGCACTGAGCTTGTCGAAGTGCAATTTTTAGAGGCTCCCTAAAGGTAGATGAAAAGCTTTTGACATATTTTCATGATAAATTGGTGTTATCGATCCCATCAGACAACAGGAAGGTCCGTTAATGTTGAGATTATTCAATATTAATAACGATACACTCAAAGAATATAAACCCCCCGAAGATCAAATAAAGCAAGCTGTGGCAGAAGCTGCCTGGATTGACGCTCATGAACCTAGCGATGATGAGCGATCTCAGTTGCAGGCTTTTTTGCATGCGACATTGCCTGAAGCTGATGACGTGGAAGAAATTGAATCTTCAGCGCGTTATTTTACTGATAGCACCGGCATTCATGTTCGCTCACTGTTTCTTGCGCAAAGCGAAGGTCGTCACAGTACCGCAACAGTTGCGTTCATTTTGCAAAATGATCGGCTGATTACTTTGCGTGAAGGGGAATTGGCAGATTTTAGGCTGTTACGAATGCGTATCCGGCGCGGTCAGGTACGTGTTGATTCCCCGCAAGAACTGCTGGTGATCATGTTCGAGCAAAAAGTCGAAAATCTTGCGGATGCCCTGGAAGATATTCACCGAAAACTGGAAGAGGTTAGTTATCTGGTGTTGGAGGAAATCGATTCCGATCTTGAAGATGCTATTGATCGATTAGCTAAGCTTGAAGACAGCAACGGTAAGGTGCGCTTGTGCTTAATGGATACGCAACGCTCGATCTCTTTTTTACAGCGGCATTTGCGCAGCTACCCTGAACTACAAGAAACTGCTCGGGAAATTATGCGCGACGTCGATACGCTGATGTCTCACACGACTTTTTTGTTCGATAAAATCAACTTCTTAATGGATTCTACGCAAGGATTCATTAACATTGCCCAGAATAAAATCATCAAGATATTCTCCATTGCTGCGGTAGTTTTTCTGCCGCCAACCTTAGTAGCCAGTATTTATGGGATGAATTTTAAATACATGCCAGAACTAGATGTTCCTTATGCGTACCCATTGGCTATAGGGGCAATGTTCTTAGCTGGTATCGCGCCATACTGGTTCTTTAAACGTAAAGGTTGGTTATAAGCCTCTGCGATCATTTTCTGCCATCTTTTGATGGTAATACATCCAAAAAAGCGTCTTATGCGAAATTCTGCGATAATGCCCGACTTGTTTGCAGCTTAAGGACGATGCTGGCAGTGGTCTATAAACTTTAACTTAAGCAATACAGCCATGAACGATAAAACAACATAT
>JAUYMX010000339.1 GCA_030699345.1 Methylococcaceae bacterium | reverse complement strand
GTGTCCGCAGTTATCTGTCTACTTGTCGGAAAAACAATGTTTCGGCCACTCAGGCGTTAAATCTCCTTTTCGACGGCAAGCTGCCAGATTTTATGACGTAACTGTTGCCACGCGAATTGACGCTGAATAGTTACAAAAATTCTTGCATTAACCGCTCTTTCAGCGGGCTTACTTGTCAGCACTCAATCATTTGCTACCACCTTTGTAAATATCGACGACTTTAGTGTTGGCGCTCAATCTCTCAACGATACAACACCTGGTAACGGTGGTGTTACAGGCTCCGCCGGTCCTCGCACCATTACTAATAACTTGCTTACCGCTTCAGCTCCAATTGGCAACACCTTGGATGTAACAGGTGGTCCTTTAGGTTTTCTAGACATCACCAATGGTGGCGGCGAAGATTCTGAAGTCACTATTTTGTGGAACTTGACTACCGGATTAGTGCCTGCAAACGCGCTCAATATCGGTTTTTACTTTGCAATCTTACAATCAGATGGCAATCCAACTTCTTTGGATTTCTCATTCTCTAGCAATCCATTAGCAAGCTTTAGCATTCCTGGTAATACAGCCAATCAAAACGTATCATTTGGTTTAACTCCTGCTCAAATTGCACTTGTTAGCGCAGGCGGCCCGCTTGAATTAAAAATCAATGGCGCAGCAGGCTGGGATTTATCTGTTGATGCATTTGGCTTCTCTTACGATCAACCGGTTACACCTCCTACTAACAACGTCCCTGAACCTGCTGCTTTTGCTCTACTGGCCGCCGGTCTTGCTGGATTTGCCGCTGCTCGCAAGAAGAAACAAGCTTAATCCTAGATTTACTTTGTTTTATAAAAGCCGCTTCTCGGGGCGGCTTTTTACGCTTTTTTTAGAAAACATGGAGTCGGCCTCATTATGAAAAAAAACCTTGCAGTAATAACAACGCTTTCGTTAGCACTGCTATGCAGCGCTCAAGCATTTGCCACTCCTGTTTATATAGCCATTGATGATTTTAATTCTGATGATCAATTTGTCTCCGATACAACTGTCGGTGACGGCCTTCAGTCCAACACAAATGCCAAACGCACGTTAACCAATGAATTACTCTCCGGCTCAGGCCCGATACAAAGTGTTGCACAAGTATCATTCGGCATCCTGGATATCAGCAATGGCAGCGGTGAAGATTCCGAAGTATCGGTTGCATGGAATTTAGATGCTGGATTGCTGCCAGTAACGGCTTTCCCCATGAGCTTTCTGTTTGAAATCGTGCAATCAGACGGCAATCAAACATCTTTAGATTTCTTTTTCAACAACGATCCATTATCGAGCTTCAGCATTGCTCCGAACACCAACAACCAAATCGTAGCATTTGGCTTAACACCTGCTCAGTTAGCTCAAATTAACGCAGGAGCAGGTTCGCTTTTGCTGAAAATCAATGGCGACACTGGATGGGATTTATCTGTTGATGCCATCGGTTTTTCTTATGATGACGGCATAACAACTTCAATTCCTGAACCAGTCACGTTAGCACTTATAAGCCTTGGTCTTGCGGGCCTAGGCTTCCACAAGAAAAAACAAGCTTAATCCTAGATTTCTTCGTTTTATAAAAACCGCTTCTCGGGGCGGTTTTTTTATGCTCGTATAAAAAACATCATCGACAATTGGCTTTAAATCAAAAAACATATCCACTTTCCTTGGAAATTATTTTCTCTTAATTTAATTGCCAATGTTATTAGTACAAATACCTATATTTGAAATTAATTTAAACAAAAAGAAATTTATTGGTTCACGCAACACAGGCAAAAACACTCCCAACACACCCTCTCTCATTGAGCTGAATTTACTTAATTAGCACCAGTTACTTACCAGCAACAACGTCACAGCCAAACAAATTAAGCTCTTAATCGACAAAGTTGTTGGCTTTGATTCAAATCAATAGCCTAAGCATGTATCATGCACACAATGCAACTTATTGTTTTCACTCACTGCACCTGAATTATCGTATGCCATCCAAGAAAAAACCCGTTGATTTTGTATCAACCAAAGACCCCTACGCTCAGCGCGAAGCTGAGAAGTATGAAAAGCCGATCCCCAGCCGGGAGTTAATCCTTCAGTTGATCGACCATACCGGCAAGCCGTTGTCGCGCCAGGACATTAGCGATGCATTTGCTCTGGACTCGGAAGATGATGAGGAAGCCCTGCGCCGCCGCTTACGAGCGATGGAGCGTGACGGTCAGTTATTGTTCAATCGCAGCAAGCAGTATTGCTTGGTCAATAACAAGGACTTGCTGGTCGGTCGGGTAATTGGTCATGCCGACGGCTTTGGCTTTCTGAGACCGGACGACGGCTCCGATGACTTGTACTTATCACCGCGGGAAATGAATCCCCTGCTGCATAACGACCGGGCAATGGTGCGTATTGCCGGGGTCGACAAAAAAGGCCGTCGCGAAGGCGCGGTGGTAGAAATTCTGGAACGTAACACGCACCAGATTGTCGGCAGGCTTTATAAGGAAGACGGCTTTACTTATGTAGTGCCCGATAACAAAAATATCGCGCAAACAGTGCTGCTGCAAAAAGGTGGTATCGGCAAAGCCAAACAAGGCCAGATTGTTATCGCCGAAATTGTCGAGCAGCCTACCAAACTGCACCAACCGATCGGCCGCATTATTGAAGTACTGGGCGACCATCTGGCACCCGGCATGGAAATCGAAATGGCCATCCGCTCGCACGAGTTGCCGCATATTTGGCCGGATGAGGTGCTTGATCAAATTAAAAGCTTAAGCGCAGACGTCCCTGAATCCGCTAAAGAAGGTCGCGTAGATTTGCGCGATACGCCTTTAGTCACTATCGACGGCGAAGATGCGCGCGATTTTGACGATGCAGTGTTTTGCAAAAAAACTCAAAAAGGCTGGAAATTATTAGTCGCCATTGCCGATGTCTCGCACTACGTGCAAGTCGGCAGCCCCCTTGATCTTGAAGCCAAAAACCGCAGCACTTCGGTGTATTTTCCTGAGCAGGTCATCCCGATGCTGCCGGAAATTTTGTCAAACGGCTTATGCTCAATCAATCCGAATGTTGACCGTTTGTGCATGGTCTGCGAAATACTAATTGACGACGAAGGCACGGTGTCACGCTCACGCTTTTTTGAAGCGGTGATGCGTTCTCATGCGCGTTTGACTTACACCGAAGTGGCTAAAATGCTGGTTGATGGTGATATCGCCAGGGATGGTGTGTATGCCGAAAATCTGCCGGGAGCAGATTCGGCACAAGCGCTGAGAGAAAAACACAGTGCTTTAATGCCACATCTGCGCGAACTCTATGCCTTATACAAAGTAATGCGCATCAGCCGCGAACAGCGTGGCGCGATGGATTTCGATACCCAGGAAACCCGCATTGTGTTCGGCAAAGACCGGAAAATCGAAAAAATCATCCCAGTGGTGCGCAACGATGCCCACAAACTGATTGAAGAGTTCATGATTACCGCCAACTGCGCGGCAGCCAAGTATCTGAACGCCAAGAAAATCCCCAAACTGCTCCGCATTCACGAAGGCCCCAACGCCGACAAATTACTTAACCTGAAAACCTTTCTAGGTGAACTGGGCTTAAAGTTTGGCGGCGGCATCAATCCGACACCGCTGGATTACATGCATCTGGTCGACTCCATCAAAGACCGTCCGGATGCGCATTTAATTCAAACCGTGTTATTACGCTCCATGTCGCAAGCGGTTTACAGCCCGGAATTAAAGGGCCATTTTGGTCTGGCACTGGATGCTTATGCGCATTTTACCTCGCCCATTCGTCGTTATCCCGATTTGTTAGTCCATCGGGCGATTCGTCATTGTTTGCAAGGTAAGAGCGTGGAAAGTTTTGCTTACGGACTTCCCGACATGGTATTGCTCGGTGAGTCTTGCTCAGCCAACGAGCGCCGCGCCGATGAAGCCACCCGCGAAGTCGTCAGCTGGCTG
>JAUYMX010000336.1 GCA_030699345.1 Methylococcaceae bacterium | reverse complement strand
GTGTCCGCAGTTATCTGTCTACTTGTCGGAAAAACAATGTTTCGGCCACTCAGGCGTTAAATCTCCTTTTCGACGGCAAGCTGCCAGATTTTATGACGTAACTGTTGCCACGCGAATTGACGCTGAATAGTTACAAAAATTGTAACTATTCAGTATCAGTTGGTTGCTGTGGGAGCGACGCCCACGTCGCGATTTGAAGTCTTCGGTCGCGAAGTGGGCGTCGCTCCCACCCGGTAACTTTGCATTGATTGAGCTACGGCTGAATAGTTATTAAAAATTTTCATAAACCCCAACAAGGAGAAACATCATGCTTAAACTACTGCAACGATCCGCACTTATTGTCGCCAGCTTATATTTGACGGCCTGTTCCTCAGTCACAGTAACAACCGACTACGATCATTCAACATCGTTCGCGCAATATAAGACCTATACTCTCGCACCTGCAACCGAAGAAACCACATTATCACCTTCAGGTGAAGAAGCGCTGCGTAATACGCTACGGACAAATCTTGCCAGTCGCGGCATTACCGAAACGAATGAAAATGCCGATCTGCATATCGTGCGCCATCTCTCGAGTAAAGAAAAAATAGCTGTCTATCAATCCAATCAATATGGTTACGCAGGCGTACCTTATCGTTACGGCCGTTATGGCGGCTGGGCAGGTGCGCCCAATAGCTACACGGATGTATCGCAATATACGGAAGGTACGCTGGTACTTGATTTCGTGGACGCAAAAACTAAAAAATTAGTATTCCGTGGTGTCGGCACCGGCACTATTGGTGACCCGGAAAGCAATGCTAAAAAAGTTAAAGAGGCCGTAGAAAAAATGATCCAAGATTTTCCCGGTGCTGTTGCGCATTAAGGCTTAACTCGTTGAATCTGGGGTAGGCAACCACACCTACCCCAGATTCAAAAGTCGCGGGCTTCGACTCCGCTCAGTCAACGATGCTCAATTTAAGGGACACCAAAGCTCTCTACTTACTGCCATTACCTGCCCGCCGCCAACTCCTCGACCAATTTTTTAATTTCCATATCGCCCGGCCGAGCCTCGGCGGCTTTTCTAGCGTAAACCAATGCAGCTTTTCGATCGTCCATTTCCAACTGTATCGACACTAAAGCACTGAGAACATCCATGTTAAACGGCTGATGCTTATCTGCGTCTTTTAACACCGTTACAGCCTGTTTAGATTTCCCGGCCGAATGCAACGCGATAGCGTACACATAAGCATATCGGGCATTGCTGGGCGCGAGCTTGGCGGCTTCAGCAAATTCTTTTAACGCCTCCTCCTTGTTGGCATTGCGCACCAACAATAACCCAAGCCCGTGATGTAGATCCGCCGCACGCGGTAATATCGCCAATCCTTGCCGCAAGAATTTTTCACCTTCGCTGTCTCGGCCAAGCTGTCGGTAAGCATCAGCGAGATTAATGTAAGCACCGGCAAATTGCGGATCAAGCGTTAGCGCGCGTTGGTAAGCGGCGATGGCACCATCATGCTGACCTTGTCGCAAAGCTAAGTTACCCAGGTTGACGTTTTCCGACGGCCAGTCGGCATTTAGCGTTAGATAATCACGATATTCCTGCATGGCAGCGGTGCGAGCAGTCATTCGACCAGCGGGGAACTGACTATCCGGCACATCGGCCAGAATTCGCGCCGCCTCAATACGTACATCGCGTATCGAATCATTTAGCAACGGCGATGCTGCCAATACGCGATTGGCTGGATCAACTGACTCAAAAAGTCCCAACGCCGCAGTGCGCACAGAAGGATCGGCATCTTTTAACAACTGCCGAGCGGTGATTAATAGCTCTGGATTCATCAACGGCTCGGTCAAAACGATGGCCGTGGCGCGCACAATCGCGGGCTTGCTTGCATCTTGTGCCAGCTCCAGTAACGCGGGCAAAGCCTTAATTCCTTGGCTCACTCCGTCATGCAGCACTGTGCCGTAATGCGGACGCTCGCGCCAAGATTTCCCAAGCCATTTATCCAGCGCTGCGGCAGCCCATTCCGGTTTGCGGTCTTGATGACACAGATTACAGGCATTGGGACTGCCTAATGATTGCGATAAATCCGGGCGTGGCAAACGAAAGCTATGATCATGTCGACCATCAATCACCATGTAATTTTGTTCCGGCGCGTGGCAGTCCATGCACTGCGCACCTTTTGAGCCTTGCTGATGGAAATGATGCTGGGGGCTATCGAATTTTTCGGCATTGTGGCAGCGCGTACACAAGGCATTGCCTTCGGCGCGAAGTTTAAGCGCATGCGGCTCGTGACAATCCATACAAGTCACACCATTTTGGAACATTTTGCTTTGCCGGAACGAACCCCAGGTGTAATCCTCGTCACGTTGTTGACCATCGGCATGATAAGTCGGTTGCGTCAACAGCGCCGGACGATGGCTATCTTCCAGCGGTTTACCTGGCAAGTTGCCTTCGACCAATGTCGAGCGTCGCGCATGACAAGCCCAGCAGCTGTTCATTTGCGCCTCGTTGGCAGGCTGTTCGCGATGCGCAACGCTGGAGTGAGTATCTGCAAACTTCCAAGCCTCTTGCCAATGACTTTGCGGCTTTACCACTAAGCCCTTATCTGCATTATCTGCATTATCTGCATTATCTGCATTATCTGCAAAGGGCGGCTGCGCTAGTTTCGCCCATTCGACATGCTGCGAAGCCGGGCCGTGGCATGTTTCGCAGGCGACATTGATCTCGTTGAAGGTTGTTTTATAGCTATCGGTTGCCGCATCGTAGCCTTTCTTCAGATTGGTGGAATGGCATTCCGCGCATTGCATGTTCCAGTTTTGGTAACGCTTGGTCCAGTGCAGTTGATCGGTATGATCGACGTTTTCTTTTGGATAAAGATGAAACCAACGCTGACCGCCCTCCTCTTTTGAACGACTATCCCAGGCAATACCCAAGGACTGATAACGTCCACCGGGAAATTCAATCAGATATTGTTGCAGCGGCGTAACACCGAAGGTATAGGCGATCGGGTAATCGGTTAACTTACCGTCCGGGCCATCGGTGCGTACCATAAACTTGCCGTCGCGCCTAAAGAAGGTCGACTCAACGGCGTGGTAGTTAAATTTCGCATTATTAAAATCACCCAGCACCGTTTGTTCATTGGCAACTTGCATCGCTAATTGATGGTGCGAACCCTGCCAAGCTTCAAATTCAGCCTGATGGCATTGCTTACAGGTAGCCGCGCCGACAAAATCTTTAGCCGCAACAGGCTGAGTCGGTTCTGATTTAGCTACCGGGGAAGTTGGCAAAACCGCCGTTTGTTGAGATTTTTGAAGAAAATAACCTACCCCAATGATCAAGCCCACCACTATTACGATTGACAACCACAACACTAGGCGGTGTTTACCCTTAGCGCTAACAGCAACTTCAGGTGTTTTTTTAGTCGTGGGTTTGGCTGGTTTTGGCATCTTGGGGCGGGTCATTTTGTGTCCGTAGTTAACGATTTAAAACTGCTGATACTTTGGATAAATGCGAACGGTGCTGCTTTAAATTAGACCGTTCGCTTCAGCTCCGCTCAGCCGACAGTTGATTTTTACTCTGAAACCTTAGGATTAAGAATCGTGTTATCTTGAGCATCAGGAATTACTCGCACTGCTAGTGGCTCACTGCTGGCGAGATGAATATCCCGTTGCGGAAATGCAATCACTATATCGTGCTCATCCAACGTTTTACTGATCATGACCCGCAGATCGCTAGCAATCGCTTTCCAAGATATATCCGGATTGATTTCGACCCACACATACAAACCAAAAAGCAATGCGTCACTGGCAAAATCCTCCAACAGCACCACGGGGGCTGGCTCTTTGAGCACCAGCCCATGCCGCTCAGCAACACCAAGAAGTAGCCGGTTTACCTCTTTTATCGGGGAGCCGTAGGCAATGCCGACATTGACGACGATGCGTACCGATTTGCTGCTTAAGGTCCAATTGGTGACATTCTGTTCAATGAAGGTACTGTTTGGAATGAGGGTTTCAATGCCGTTGCCATCGAGAATTTGTGAACTGCGAACGCCAATGTCTATGACGCGCCCCCGGATCCCACCCACCTCGACAACATCGCCAGGTCGAAACGGCCGTTCAAACAGCAGCATGATGCCACTGATCAGGTTCTTGAGCATATTTTGCATGCCAAACCCAGCACCGATAGCGACAGCACCGCCCATAAAGGCAAAGATCGTCAATGGAATCCTGGCAACCAGCATGCTTAATATCACCAAAATGATGACTTGCAGAAATAGTATCCAGCGCCGCGCAATACGGGCAAGGCTTACATCCATACCCAAACGCCGCACAGCTTGAGCTTCAGACAGTCGGGCCAGGCGAACGGCAAACCAATAGCCAATAACCAAAATCGCTAACGCCTTCACTACTTTTTCGATTGTGACGCTGCGCTTGCCGCTGATTTGCTGCCCATCAACCTCAATAGTGTCATGGGCGGCAAACAGTTCGAAATCCAAAATTTCCGAAGCGACGCTCCCAACAGTAAATAATGCTTCTTTCAGATAATCAGATACGGCCTTAACACGGAACTTTTCATCAAGTTCCTGCTTGCTACGTTCCAGCAAGCGTTCTGTTGCCTCAACTTCACCCAGCAGACGTGAGTAGGAAACCAACTGTTCAAGATCAAGTCGTCTTAACTCATCTCTCAAGGCATTTGATTCACTATCTGTTGGATTGTGCTCTTTGACCGAGCGGCTGGTAATTTTTGTCAAAATACGCTGACGCTGCTGCTGCACATACTCGTCAATTGTTTGCAAAACCATCTGATTATTGGCAATTTTTTCATAGGCTTCGTCGGCTTTTTCACGATCGGTCACCTTGGCAAATACCAACCGAATATTCCAAATATCCCGTTGCATTTGCAGGTACACCAATATCTTGTTCAGAATTTGTAATTTAATGTCCGTGTTAGTATGTTGCGCTTGGTGTATTTGCTGTAACTCCTGTGGTGTCATTTTTACCACAGCGCTCGACGTAATGTTGTCTTGCTTAAGCGACTTATTTTCAAGACCGAGCGAAGACAATATTAAATTATGTTCGGTAATAATACTTTGGCTTGCGAACTCGATATTTTGGTTGATGAATTCTATGTCTTGCTGGGTTAACTCAACGTTCTCAGAGGCAATACTTAATTGTTTAAGCGCTAGTTGCAGTTGCGCTTGGGTTGCCCGGAATTCTTCCCGAACCATTTGTATTTCAATCTGAAACCCCATAACACGGGCCAAATCTATCTGATTTTGCAATGCGATTAGTGCGCGCTGCCTATTTAAGCGGGCTTGCTGATCTGATGACTTTTTTGCTTGCTCTACGGCTTCATCCGCCTGTCTCAGCCTTACTGTCGATTTATCGGCGGTGTTTAATACCAGCGTGAACGCTTGCTCAAGCCCGGGAAGCCATACCTCAAGTTCATCCGCTTTTTTGCTGAGCATAGTGACGGTCTCTTTTAGCTCATCAGCCCTGAGAAAAGGATGTGGGCTTGCTTCATTGAACCCAGACCAGTCCGCAGCGTTGGTTTCCATTTCATTGCGCTTTTTTTGAATTTCTTGCAAGTTAGGCAAGCGTGCAAGCTGTCCTTGATAGAGGAACACAAGCTGCCTGAGATGCAAACGCCGCCGATAAAGCTCCTCATTCCCCGGCGACAGTGGATCACTTGCCGATTCTGAAGGTAAGGCCGCAAGTTCTTCGCTAGTTGTTGCCAGCTTCTTGTTAATTTCTTCAATGGCCAATACTGGATTAAGCACGGCTTGAGTTGAGCCGGAATTACTGGCGGGTTTATTCAATAATCCACCCATAAGCGCAGAACCTGGAGCCGCCGTAACTGGAGTTAGCAACAGCAGCATCACTACACTTATTAGTGATCGAAAGAGGTTAACATTTATCGATCTGTAGCTAACCAGATGACGAACAATGCGGGAAGTTTTCATTTTAACGACCTACTAAAGTGGGCTTGGTCTGGCACTGCCAACGAAACTAAGCACAATAAGTTAACGTTGGCCCAGCAGATAGGGTGTTGGTCGAGATGCATGCCATCAGTTGTAAGGGTTTAATTAACCCAAATAGTATTGGCTGTACCTAAAAATTAATGATACTGACTCGCAGAGTTGATAACGCTGCCCCCTGCCGCCCATCAGGCGCGGCAGAGTTCGGACTTTACGGCTAATCAGTTAGCGGACTAAATCAGGATTTATCCAGCCTTGTTGAGCAAAATATCTAGCCAGTTCATCGGCAATTTTTTCCGCCATTGTCTTTGCTTGTTGAGCGGAAGCCGACTTATAACTTTTAACACCTCCGACTGCTGCATTGGCTCCGATGACCGCCGCTGTACCTGCGCCAGCGGCTGCTCCAGCAGGCCCCATCACCGCAGCACCCGGCATTTCGCCGCTGTCTGCATGGGTATCAAAGGAGATTAATTCTTGATAGCCTGACGCAGAAGGTGCCAATACTCTGACTTTACTGTCCAGTGAAGATTGGCCCATGCCTAAGCCAATCACATTTCGGCGTAAACGATTGCCTTCATTGATATTGGTAAATTGGCCGGTTATTAAAATTGCGCCTGGCGACACCCGTAAATTTTGATCTGCACGTATCGGGTTTAAGCCTAAAGCGGCTATTTTTTGCGTCAGCTCAGTAGCCATTGCATCAGCAACTTCACGACCTAGCTTGATTTCTTCTGCGGTCTGGTTGGTATTCGCAAGCTGGCCCTGAATTTTCGCGAAAATGCTGGAGTTTTGTTGAATATCTTCAGGACTGGCAGCAAAGTTATAAATCAGCACTTGCGTGGGCCTTGGTTGTCCTGAGTAGGCTATTTCTCGCGTATCTCGAACACTTGTGCCTGCACAACCAACAACAAATGAAAAGAGCACGCTGATTGCTGATAATTTTAAAAATTGTATTTTTTGCATAATTTTTCCTCAATGGGTTAGGTTCAATACTGTTGATTTAAAAAATCTTAGTAACTATTTCACGAGCCGTCATGCGTAGGCTGGATAAGCGCTAGCGCATCCGGCAAGTGCGGTGGATGCGCGTTGCTTATCCACCCTAGACAATAATCGCATAGCCTCAATCGGGTTAAAGACTGGATAGTTACAAATCTTATTTAATTACCTTACGCAAGTTTTTCAACTGTTTAGCTATTTCACCTTGCGCTTGCTTCTGTCCAATCGAACGTTTCATACCGCTGCCAAAACCGGCAACTTGATCAGTAAATGTTCTATTGGCGTAAATCACCAAGGAACCGTCACGATAAGGTATGCCAGCAATTGCCAGTTGATTGGAGTTGTAAGAATGACCGGCATAAAATTGCCGGGCCAGAACCACCGCACCGCCACCTTCACTGGCAATAACACGATGAACAAGCAGTGCAGTCGGGCGGCCTTCGACCTGACGATTACGCCAGATAAATTTTTCTTCGGCACCAGCCGGCAGCGCGGCCGGATAACTCAACCAAGCTTTATATAATCCAGGAAAATACTTCGCCAGCACTTTAGTTTGCACAGTGGCGGCTTGCAGTTCTCCTCTGGGATTAGCTTCTGTGCCATTACCGCGATCATACGTTTTAATGCCTTTTAAACCATTTTGACGATAGGCCTGGTAGCGCTGTAATAAAACTTGCCGATAGGCTTGGGAAGCGGCATCAGGCTGTGCGGAACTTGCCGCTTTAAGCGCCTGAAATTCTTCAGTCGACAGGTTAAATTGACTGCCCGGCGTTGCCGCTAAAAACTTTGTCGCTTCATCGCTGCCAGGCTTCAAGCTAAAGCCTTTAAACGAATCCAGCGTTGCCTGTGCAGGAATGGTGCCTTCTGCCGTGACATCAGTATCTATGGATGTCAGGTTTTTACTTTTCAAATAACCAATGATTTTGGACGGTGCCGCCGGTACATAAATAGCAGCGCCTGCGACTAATTCATTTTCTTCACCTTCGGCGACATTAAAAAAAACAACCTCGCCTTTATCAAGGTTGGCAATGTCTTGTTGTTGAATACCAAGTTGCTGAAATGCCTCTTGGGAATCGGGTAAATTCGCGGCAGATACCGAAAAACTTGCACTACCGACCAGAATAAGAATTATCCATGACCTGTTTGCAAGCTTTGTGAACAAAGATTTTTTTGCTTTTACGTGTTGGTCAGTCATGATTGAACCCTCCAAATAAATAAAAATAAATATAACTATTCAGTCTCTTGATCGAGCCGTCATGCGTAGGCTGGATAAGCGCTAGCGCATCCGGCAAATGCGGTGGATGCGCGTTGCTTATCAACCCTACACAATAAACGCATAGCCTCACTCAGATTAAAGACTGAATAGTTACAATAAATACTGCTCTCGAGTCATTTTTGCTAAAGCAAAACTTGAATTTGGGCTTAGCTATGACTCAGTCACTGCAACTTAGGCTTTTCAATGCCCGCTCGAATTAGCTGCGAAAAATCCGGCGATTGATCGACAGAATGCGCCACAGAATTGATATGGGCTTGTTGCTGCAATTGCTCAAACGCAAGTTGTGTATTCAGCCTGCCTGATTGATAAAGATACTCCGGCACATAGCCACTTAATAGAATTTTCCAGGAAAAAGGTAAATGATCTTGATTGACTCGAGTATTCAACCAAATAGCCGTCGTGCAATTGTCCAATAAGGTGTTGTAAAAAGCCGGCTTGTCGTGCAATTCATTGATTTGCTCGATGTATTCAAGAAACAAGCGACGAGCATTTTCTTGAGGCCCTTTTAAAGAATAGAGATAGACATCTTCAATGGGATCTTTACGATAGTTGGTACGTAGACGAATAACATCACGTTCGTCAGCCACAATGTAGGTCAGTTCATACTGACGAAAAAAACCTTTGATTGTGGAGTAGCCTTCGTTCAGCTCTTTACGGGCTTCTATGGAAACCGCGAGATGATCTTTATCACCAAAATTAAAACTGACGATGGTATGCGCAATAGCAGGCCCCATCCAATACACCGCAAATAAATCAATGCCATCAAGCTTATTTATATCGAAAGTTTTGCTGTAATAAGCGGGGGTGTAGTCAAATTCACTACGATAATCAAAATTGCGAATATCATGTACGGTTACCAAATCACCATCAAAAGTGGCGTAAGGTAGTTTGGCTAAATCCGGTTGCCATTGCCGCTCATTGGATGGACTAATGGCAAACCACCAGTTCAAAATCGCCACAAACAACACTGCATAAACTATCAATAAGCGTTTGCGCCAGTTAGCAAACCCTAGACTGACCAAGGTCACCAGGCCAAATAAACCCACGGTCGCCGCTACCCCGGTTTGTAAAGTACTGCTTTGAGAATCACCAAAATAAATGGCTAACACAGCCCAGACGGTAGTTCCTATAAGCGTTAATACCAGCAACAATATCTTCAAAATTTTAAGCATTCAATCACCCCAAAAACCGCACATGCCCGGTGTTTAATTCATAAACGGCCCCGATTAAGGTCACACGTTTGTCTCGCAAGGCCCGTTTTGCTCCCGGCAGCGCCAGCAATTCCTGTATCGACCAACGCACATTTGCCTCTACGGCGGCACGCAGCAAGCTGTCCCGGTCTTGTTTCAAATTGAGCATTTTTAGTCCGGGTTTGATAGATTTGATCAGTGATTCGATGTGCTTGAGCTCTTTAGTTTTACTCAGCATCTCGTCCACGGTCGCGGTCACCGCACCACAACCCTCATGGCCCATGACAATTACCAAATGGGTATGAAGATGCGCCACCGCATATTGCAAAGAACCAATCACATCTTCCGCAATGATGTTACCGGCAATTCGAATGGTAAAGAGATCGCCAAATCCGACATCGAAGATAAGCTCAGGCGGCACTCGCGAATCGCTGCAACCAATAATAGTCGCATAAGGTTTTTGGCTCTCAACCAGCAAACTGCGCCAGGATGCCTTTTCATGCGCATGACGCGGTTTGTCATCTATGAAACGTTGATTACCAAGCTTCAACCGCGCCAGCGCTTCATTGGCATCACGCGGATATGGCTCGACATCAATGGTGCCAGATTCGGTGGTTTCGGCGGCAACGCCGACAGCCATTCCCAAACCGACGCAACAGGCGCCAGACAGTAATTGTCTTCGGGTAACAAACGGATTAATCATAAATTTTTTGCCTCCAAAAATTGCCTAACCGCTACGAGCTACGTTATTCCCCATAAGATAATCCAGTGCCAATAATGCAATATATTGTAACTATTCAGTCTCTTGATCGAGCCGTCATGCGTAGGCTGGATAAGCGCTAGCGCATCCGGCAAATGCGGTGGATGCGCGTTGCTTATCCACCCTACACAATAATCGCATAGCCTCACTCAGATTAAAGACTGAATAGTTACAATATATTTAGGATTGCTGCACATGCCTCGCATGATTTATTGCCAATTTCATTTAGGAAACAACAAGGTGACCTGAAAACGAAGTTGCCAATCAGGGCCGATGGTTGGCGATACCAGATGATAGTAACTCTCTAGCGATGTACTCATCAGCTGATCGCCCAACGAAAAAACTTTACCAACACCCCCACCCACAGGCACCAACCATCGATTAGCCTGCGTTTCTCCCCACACCGCAATAATTGACGGAGAGCTGGTCAAATACCAGCCATTGGGAAGGTTGTAGTTAATCGTGGGACGTAAAGACATGGTGTTGACATCGCGTCGGCTCTCGTCGCCTGCAAACGACCAAACATTTGAGGCAACAGTGCTAAAAACCCATGGCCCATTGATGTAAACACCTCCCAAAAGAGGCCCTGCCGCCCACTTTCCGCTACCGAGCATTTTTTCGGTGGCTGTGGGAGCAATTAACGTAGGTCCAACGCCCCAAAGAAATTGGCCGGTTTTATTCGGCGTCAGTAAAAATTGTAAGGCGACATCACTTAAGCCATCGGTTTGCTGGGGAAACGGCAAATGCACAATCGGGATCACCGAACGGGTAATGAGGCTCCAGTCTTCGTTTAACTCAAAGGGCACCATTGGCTGAACCCTTAGATAATTCAAAACGTCTTTATCTGGACCAAAGCCCATTTGTGCATTTTCTTCAACCATCAATTTACTAAACCGAGTAAACGGATTTTGATCTTGTTTAGCCAGCTCGGTCGCATCATTCTGAGCCGATACAGAGCCGATATGAGAGATCAAACCGATAGCAATGGCTATTCGACAGATTCGATTTATTGTCATAAGAGGCCCTATAAAATCAGCAAAAGAATTCCTGAGACCGCGCTCTACTTAACTTCCTTGGTAAATTCACAGCGATCTTTAACTAACTGCGCCGCCGCCGGATGCCCGATACCTTTGGCAATTAATGCCACTACTCGATCATCCGTGTCATAGCCGATATGCGCTTCCATCGGATTTGCAAGATCGGTCAGACCGAAGGCGTCCATAATTTTTGCGACGTTGATATTGATATTGGTAACGGTGGTACACAGCCTTGAATCAAGATATTTATCAGTAAAACCTGGCGGTATGCCATAACTTAACAAGTCGTTAGGATCACTGAAGGCAATGATTTCAGTTTGTTTAACCATACGATGGTTGTAGTTAGCCCCACTCGGTTGGCAGTAACTTGCTTCTTGTCCGACTACCTCAGGCAATTCTCTACCCAATTGCAGCATCGGCAACTGATTGGACAACATATAAATAGGTACACGTTTATTTTGCAGCGCCTGAATTGATTTTTCAGTGATCTCCAGCTTCTTACTGGGATCGGCGTATTGGTTAACATTCGCCATGATATGGGCGATACGTTGCATGCCATCAATGGTGATACGACTCCCTAAACTATGAGAAATCATTACATAGTCGTCATTGGCAATATACTTGATATTAGAATCGTTCAGACCGTTACATACATGCGTGCCGCTAGCGGGAAGATCACCGTAATCGCCTGTCGCCATCCAGCAAAACGACTGCCCAAACGCCGCCAGAATTGCCTCACGGCTATGTCCCATATAAATGATCGGGTCTGGACCGGTATCATTACTGAATTTTTTCAGCATGGCGTTAATTCTTGCGCGCCGAAAATCGTATTCACCGGAGGTATCGAATCCCAGCAATTCCTTTTCTTTACGGGTAATTTCCGACCAAGTCAGTTCATAAAAAGTCAGGTCTTTACCGTTTTCTTCATTGAACAAGTGCGTAACTCGTAAGTTACCAAGATTTTTACCTAAAACTAACGGTGCGGACAGTTCGATATTTTTCTGGCCTTCCGTGCGCATGTTTAGGTTTAATTCCTTGGCTAATTTCTCCAAGAACTGGGTGGTATAGCCCGGTACATGGTCGCCGACGCCATGCACAAACAATACTTTGGTTTTACCCTGCTTTTTGATTAGACCTGGTTCAAGACCTGTAAAGGACTTGCCCCATACCTGGCATTGCCGGGTATCTTCATTTTCGGTCTTTTCTAAAAGGGCTTCCGCAACGCCCTTACCAATTCCTGCACAGCCGGATAACAACACGCTGATTGCAACAGATGACAACAGCCACCCGGCTTTTACTTTAAAACTAGAAATTTTCTTCATAATTTTTATCCCACTTAATTACCGTGTAAGGGTGTGTCTTAAAATTGAATCGTCATGCGTAAACTGGCTTCAACTGATGTGTCCAAATTCTTCAGACTGTTATTCTGATCAAGCGTCTTATTCAAGCCTGAATTAATCACTTGCAGATTAGGGCTCACACTCAACCAAGGCGTCACTGCGGCGGTGTAATACATTTCTATCGCATCCTCGTGGTCGAGCCCCAAACCCAGCCGCTCGCGTAGTAACGGCACAAACTGATCGCTGAACTGAGTACGCGCCCAGCCAATGCCAAAGCTGTCATGCGAACGGCTCTGAAACGGGCCTTTGCCGCCAATACCCATCATGTAACTGTATTGGACCGGATTTGGATTGCCGTCGGTAGCGCCAAAGTTAAAGAACAGACCGATGCCTCGTTTCGAATCGCCCTCAGGCTGCCATAAATATTGATCAAAAGCGTAATTGATCACCCAGGTGTTGTCTTTATGGTTTAAAGGCTGGACTGGGACCAATAATTGCGGGAAAAATCGCTCGAGTATTCGCGTTAAGATCGGCCCAGGGTTACCGAGGCGAGGATAGCGCTCGGTTAAGAGCATACGGGCCACATTGCTGGGATCTTGATCCAGCGACAAGCGTGTCTTATTACTCCAGACCCCCGTCAGACTTTGATGCCCAACCAATCCAAACGGTTTGACATTAATTTTAGCCGCACTGAGTACCGTTGCCCCGTCATCAAAGGCCTTGCTAACGTCATTCTCTGACGGTGTGCCGCTGGCATCCAACGCCAAAGCCATCAGCGTGACATCTTTGGTCGGCAAAAACAGTATGCCGCCGCCATACGCCGAAAGGGGCACCAGAGCATTAGTCAGGGAAAAATTGAGTGCCGAGTTCATGAACTGATTGTGATAATTGCCATAAAACTCAGTCGGCGTAAATTCTAACAAGCTCATTTTGCCCATCACTACGCCAAACTTGGTGCTTAAAAATTGGGTATAGTTCGCCTGCATCAAGCCACTGTCTGCTTGGTTAACACCCGGAAATAAGGTGGTTACATTGCTGGGCACAAAGGCACCGACATCGTTATAAAGGGTATTGCCAAAGCTTGATACACCTTCAAACTTGAAGAAACCGCCTGGCCACAGGCCCATTTTTTCGGTATCCAGGTTTAGCGTGTAATCGACGTTACCCCAAAACTCAGCATTGGTGTCTTTGCCACCGGTGACAACGCCGCCCGGCAGTAACATCATCTCTGCGCCCAACACCACGCCTTTCTTACCAAGCTCATCGCGCGTGCCGCCCCAATCGCCAGTCAGCCGTGGTCGTGACGACAAATCGCCACCCCAAGTTGGCGGTACCTCGACCGGTCCCAGTGCATGGGCAGCCGACCCCGGGCCCATCAATAACACGGCACCGAGCAAACCCAGTGGGACATCTCCGACCCGACTGATATGCTTTGTTTTCATGGTAAATCTCCTGGTTTCACACGTCGTTGTCATTAAGTCATACCAATCCCAATAAGTTTTTAATTAAATCCTATTAATTCTTCAATGTCGTTAAGTTAAGCCGTTCGTGGAGAGCTTGTCGAACCATGAACGGATTAACCATTCACCCTTCGACAGGCTTCACCACAAGGGTGATCTAAGGACAGGCGAACGGTTAATCCTTAACGTTGAGCTAGCCTTCAACCAGCTAAGAAACAATAAGATATGAATTTATTGGGATTGGTATTAAATCCAAATGTAGGCTGAGCGGAGCCTAAGCCAAGTGGCGAGCCATTTGTTCGCTTCGACTCCGCTCAACCGCTTAACTTGCTTTATTAAAAAGGTCTCAAAGTAAACGCGGTCGGATCGGTCACTGCCTCACCAGGTTTGCGGTTAGCGATTTGCACAAACTGCTTCGCCCACTGATCAATAATGCCTTTAGCTGGGCCGTACCAAGTCAGGCGGGTCAAATCGAGGGGACCGGCGTCCTGCATGTCGCGGTCGGCGAAAGTCGCAACTACCTCACCGGTTTGCAAATCGCGCAGGCGACCTTCAAAAGCAGCTCTACGCTGGTTAACAACACCGGCAGCCGTGCCACCACCCGGTATCAACCAACCGGCCGCATGCAAAGCAGGCTGCGAAGGGTTGATCTCGATCAACGCAAGTTCTAAACGCAAGGCCGGTTGCCGATGCTGGCTAGCAAGTTCTACAACCTGGAAGCGATGCTTAGGATCGTGCTTAAATTCATTCACCACTTGCTCGTGGAAATACTGCGCAAGTTCTTCAATGTCTTTTTGTACACCACCGAGCAAGCTGGCGGAACTCAACTGATGGAGCCAATCCATTTGCTGCATGTACTGAGTATTCACCGGCGCGACCACCAATTCTTGATACCCAGCCTTGTCAAAACCGGGCTTGATCCAGACCTTTTGAAACGGTAAATCCGTCGGCCTGCTCTGAAGTTCTGGATGCTCAATAAACCCTGCATCTGCTGCCGGTTGCACGGCAACAGATTTCACTGCATTGGTTTCTTTCTGAACCGTAGAACACCCCGATAGCACAGCTATCGCACTTATCAACAGGCCCAATTTGAAGGGATGTCTTGTTATAAATTGACGGTTTGTTTTCAATTGCTATCTCCTAATTAAGGATTAAATTTAACTATTCAGTCTTTAATCTGAGTGAGGCTATGCGTTTATTGTGTAGAGTGGATAAGCAACGCGCATCCACCGCATTTGCCGGATGCGCTAGCGCTTATCCAACCTACGCATGACCGCTCGATCAAGAAACTGAACAGTTACGATTAAGTTTACTACTTTGAATTATCCGATTAATAACTACCGTTCGATATATGCCTCCAAACGGCCTTCTCGAACCGCTTTAACCAAGGCCTGATGATCCAACTCATTTTGATCAGCATACGCCTCGGCAAAATCCGCCACTGCCATATCGAAATCTTCATGCTTGCCCAAGTATCCGGCGATTTTCGCCGCATCACCGGAACGCGCATGGGCGCGAGCCAGCGCCCAACCGCAAGCGTCAGCATATTGATTCATCAGACCCGGCCCAAACAGTTCGACCAGCGGTTTAACTTTCATATCGCGCATTTGCCGAACATAAAAATGATTTCCTAGATCAGTCTCGGTCCAACCAAGAAAAATGTCAGTTGCCGACTGCATCAGCCGTTGCCCCATCGCTACACGCTGCCCATGGTTGGGGTAAATACTTTTTCCGGCATAAGGCTCCAACACCGAAGCCTGAGCTTGTTTGATTTGCAGGAACAACGGATCGTCTGCGCCCCCCATCAACAGCATGATGGCACACCGGGTGCCGACACTGCCGACCCCGACCACCTTCATGGCGACATCTTTTAATTCATAACGATCCAAAAGTAGCCGTCTATCCTCAGGCAGATTGGCACGATAACGGGCAAATCCATCCTTCACGCGCGCATCAACAACGGCTTCGTCATCGGCCTGGGAATGGTAAATAAGCGGCGGATTGTCACGGATGCGGTGGGCACCGTCTTCGAAAGTGACCAGCTCCGGAAAATCCTCATCCAGCACATCACGGTCTCGGGCCTTGGCCAAGCGTTTTTTGGCGCGCTGCCTGGCAACATCGTCCTCGACCGATTCCACGAGTTCAGCCGCATCAATACTGTGGTACCACAAGTCCAGCCCACGCATCTTGGCAAATTCCCGCATTCGCTCGCGATAACTACGCACACTTGCTTGAGCCGCCTCACGCGCTTCTTCGGCAGAAAAACCATTGTTTCGCCCAGCAACCACAAAGCTTGCCGCAAGGCGTTTGATGTCCCACTCCCAAGGTGCGGGCAAAGTTTCATCAAAATCATTGATGGCAAAAATCAACCGCCGTTCCGGTGTGCCAAAGGTACCAAAGTTGAGTAAATGGCAATCGCCGCAGGCTTGCACGCGAATACCGGTGACCGGTAAGCCAGCGAGATCGGCGGCCATAATGGCCGCCGCGCCTCGATAAAACGCGAACGGCGATTGCAGCATCCGGCCATAACGTATCGGCAGCAGTTCAGGCACCCGGTCAATACTGGATTCGATTAATAGATCAATCGGGTCGCGGCGATGAGCTGGCGCATGCCAGTGTGCGTGACTCGCTAACGGCACTGCAAGACGCATCGATTTACCATCCGCTTTGCGATCTGCCCGCGAGCGTCGATCTACGGTGATCGATTCAACAACTTCGTTGACTTCGCTGTGTTTATGCCCGTGTTTTTTAGACGTTTCTTTTTTGGTCATGACAACAACTCCTTTTTCAATTGTTCGATGGAGAATCCTCTCTTCCTTATTACGACATTTCTCATAGATAGAGAGTGTTTTAACTTTTAGAGGCTCACGAAGATTAAGCTGTTCATGCTCAGTCCTTACTTTACGAAAAAACCATATTATCTATAAGTTAGAATCATCTTTTACTCATATCACAACAAAATGCCAAGTAATTGTTTAACCATGTCTTCCAGGGAAATCATGGTCAACGCCAATGGCAGCACGGGTAACAATGTCACGATAGCTATTTGCAGTACCGCAGTTTTGCCGAAGGGAAACAAACGCATGCCCTCGACAATTTCAAAGCTTCCGGCCAGATCGTTCAGCGATTGAATATCGCCACTGCCGACCAGCGGTTCATCTTGAGGTGGCGGGTCTCGAAGCCATTTACGTTGGCTATGTCACTGTTAGCTAGTGGTTTACACTCTTGTAATAGAAATCAATGAGATAAGGAGGCAAAATGAAAGCCGACGAATTCAAAGTATTTGATGAAGCTCTTGAAAATCTAACGCCGCACCAAAGAGGGCTAGTGA
>JAUYMX010000335.1 GCA_030699345.1 Methylococcaceae bacterium | reverse complement strand
AAAGTGTCATGCCCTGCTCACTGTAAAGCTGAGTACTTCTTTAATAGAACTGCTGTTTGACAAAAGCATAAGCAAACGGTCTATCCCTATAGCAACACCAGAGCAGTCGGGCAGTCCTGACTCTCAAGCGCTAATAAGCCGCCAATCTTTGCTTACTGAAGGGAGATTTTTTTGTTGCCTGATAGCGATTTCATTATCAAATCGTTGGCTTTGTTCTTCAGCATTTAGCAGCTCATAATAACCATTGCCCAATTCAATGCCATTGATAAACAACTCAACGCGCTCGACAACACGAGCATCATATTGATTGACTCGGGCCAATGATGAATGACAAGCCGGATAACCATACACCATAGATAAATTATCAGCACCCAGATGAGGCTGTACTTTGTGGCTGAACAGAAAATCCAGCCATGTCGCGTGGTCATACCCACAAATGCTTGCCGCTTCCGGTAAATTATTCGCCATAGCGTATGCGCAATAATTTTCATAATGAAAATCTAAGGCTTCCAAGCCGGTAAATCTTAGAAAGACCTCTTGATAACTAAGACTTTCAGTATCTCCAGACAACTTGCCAGCGAATAATTTGCCAATCAAATCAGCAATTTCAGCCATTAATTGCCGCAAATCAAAGCCCACCCGATACCATTCCAACATAGTAAACTCAGGGTTATGAAATCGTCCTACTTCGCCATTTCTGAAGGATTTACATATCTGATAAATAGATCCGCTTCCCGCCGCTAATAGACGCTTCATAGCGAATTCAGGAGATGTCTGCAAAAACAAGTTTTGTTGCGAGGGGGGCAAGAAATATTGCGTGGTAAAAAACTCCAGTTGCGGATCAGTGCCGATACTTTGACCTAGCAGCGGAGTTTCCACTTCAAGAACGGAGCGATCAGCAAAAAATTGCCGTATATTCGCGAGCGTTTGCGCCCTTAGACGCAAATGCTCAATAGAACAATCAGGCTGCCAATCAACCTGCACTATTCTTTTACGCGGGAAACATATT
>JAUYMX010000324.1 GCA_030699345.1 Methylococcaceae bacterium | reverse complement strand
CGTGGCGACGCATTATCTTTCCAACTATCTCGGTTGGCGCAGGCTGGTCGATCGCAGAAATACCGCCTTATCATCGACCGCCTTCTTGTCCGCCGTTTTGGGGATAAATTATGTTCAACAAGTAACAGTGACATAGCCTAATTTTTCCATTCGTGGTGAGTCTGTTGAACCATGAACGGAAAAAATACTCTGCTGGTTCGTCAAACCGATTATGTCCTACAGGAAAGGCTTGACGGCGCTGTAACTATTTTTTAGCGGCTTAATCCATACAGTTTGTTAATCCCTGAAGTTATTAAACTGTAGGGGCATTTCCAGGTTTTCTTCGCGTAGCATTTTGATTACGTCTTGCAGGTCGTCGCGATTTTTGCCGGTGACTCTGACTTGCTCGCCTTGAATTGCGGCTTGGACTTTAAGTTTTTTATCTTTGATTAATTTGACTATTTTCTTTGCCAATGCCGAATCTACGCCTTGTTTGAGGGTGATTTCCTGGCGCACTGTTTTGCCGCCTGGTTTGGGCGTACCTACTTCCATACAGGCGATGTCAATACCACGGCGGCTCAGTTTGGTGCAGACGATACTGAACATTTGTTGCAGCTGGAAGTTGGATTCGGAAATCATCACCAGCTTATCTTCGGTCAGCTCAAATTTGGAATCGGTGCCTTTAAAGTCAAAGCGGGTGCCGACTTCTTTGTTGGCTTGGTCGATGGCGTTACTAATTTCGTGTTTATCAAATTCGGAAACGATGTCAAAAGAAGGCATAAGATTAAATCTTTAGGTGGTTAACGTTGGCGCTATTTTAACGGGCAATTGGTTTTGAGCCCAGTATTTAGGAGCTTTGTCTAAAGCGCTTAATGGTGCTGAGCGATGTTGGCAACGGCTTGAATACGTAAACGACGAATGGCTTCGCCGATTTTTTCGCCTTTAAGACCGCTCTGCAGAACAGGGTGGGTATCTACATTTGCAGCGGCAATGGCGGCGCGCTTGATATAGTCCGCCTGGGGATAGGGCGTATGTTCAAGTCCGGTTCGGCCTTTGGCATCGGCTTCGCAGGCCAGTAAAAAGTCGTCCAAGCTGTTATTGGCTTTATATGCGCCCAAGTTTGCCAGCATATCGGTTAAGGTGCTGGCGCGTAATTCGGACACGCGGTGGCTGTGAGTGTGGTAATGCATGACTTGCAGCGCCAGGGTTTTAAATGCATTGGGCACGCGCAAACGGCTACACAATTGTTCCAGAACGGGCAGGCCATTGCGCTCGTGACCGTGATGATGCGGCCAATGTTCTTTGGGAGACAGGGCTTTGCCTAAGTCATGTACCAGCGCAGCAAATCTAACTTCAGCTTTGGGTGATAACAGTGCCGCTTGCTCCAGGCTGAGTAGGCTATGGATGCCGGTGTCAATTTCCGGGTGATAGCGTTCCGGTTGCGGTACACCGAACAAGTTTTCTAATTCAGGAAGAATTCTAGCTAATGCGCCGCAGTCTCTTAAGGTGTGAAAAAAAGCTGCCGGTGTGGGTTCGTTGAGTGCCTTGACTAATTCTGCCCAAACACGCTCCGGCACCAGATGATCGACTTCGCCATTGTTGACCATGTCTTGCATTAATCCCCTGGTTTCTGCTGCCACGTTAAAGCCCAGTTGCGTATAGCGAGCCGCAAAACGAGCAATGCGTAAAATTCGTACCGGGTCTTCGGCAAAGGCGGGTGAAATATGTCGGAACAGGCGTTGTTCAAGATCTCGTTGGCCGCCATAGGGATCGACAAGTTGGCCTTCAGGGGTCATAGCCATCGCGTTGATGGTCAAGTCGCGGCGGACTAAATCTTGTTCTAAAGTCACGTCCGGCGCTGCGTGAACAGAAAAGCCTTTGTAGCCGGGAGCCGTTTTGCGCTCGGTTCTGGCCAGGGCGTATTCTTCTTTGGTTTTAGGATGTAAAAATACCGGAAAATCTTTGCCGACCGGGCGGAAGCCTAGATTAAGCATGGATTCAGGCGTTTCGCCGATGACTACCCAGTCTTTTTCAGTAACAGGTCGTCCAAGTAAGGTGTCGCGGACTGCGCCGCCAACGAGGTAACAAATCATCAACTTAAGTCGTAGTGGTTAAAATTGAGGTAAGAATAACACGGGCTTGGTTAGGTTTTGCTGATGAAGCAAGGCGCTTTTTGTGCGCTTGCCAAATTTATAATGAACGGCTCAACTTGCTTTAAGTGCCTGACAGAAAACACTATAAGCAGGTATAATGCATCGTTATTTTTACCGATTATCAGGTGTGGTCTATGCAAATTATTCAGGAAGCGCTTACCTTTGACGATGTTTTACTGGTGCCCGCGCACTCAACAGTGCTCCCTCGCGATGTAGAAATGACAACACAATTGACCCGCAGCATCAGATTGAATATTCCGTTGGTCGCAGCGGCTATGGATACAGTGACTGAAGGGCGTCTGGCTATCGCGATTGCTCAAGAAGGCGGCATCGGCATTATCCATAAAAATATGACAGTCGAGCAGCAAGCGCGCGAAGTCAGACATGTTAAAAAATATGAAAGCGGCGTCATTAAAGATCCTATTACTGTTGGGCCGGATGCCAGCGTTCGCGATGTCATCAAGTTAACCCGATCTAAAAACATTTCCGGTGTACCTGTCGTTAAAGGCGATGAGTTATTGGGCATTGTTACCAGTCGGGATTTACGTTTTGAAACTCGCTTTGATGAGCCGGTGTCAACGGTAATGACTCCTAAAGAACGACTGGTGACTATCAGTGAGCACGCCGATCGTAAAGAAGCTGTGGCACTGTTGCACAAGCACCGTATCGAGAAGGTGTTGGTGGTCAATGACGATTTTCATTTGCGCGGCATGATTACCGTAAAAGACATTCAAAAAGCTAAGGATTACCCCAACGCTTGTAAAGACGAGCAGGAACGTTTGCGGGTAGGCGCGGCCGTTGGCACTGGACAAGGTACTGAAGAGCGCGTCGCGGCGTTAGTCGCTGCAGGCGTCGACGTGATTATTGTCGATACTGCGCATGGACATTCGCAAGGCGTGCTGGACAGAGTGCGTTGGGTTAAACAAAATTATCCGGATGTGCAAGTGATTGGCGGCAACATTGCCACCGCATCAGCGGCATTAGCGTTGGTGGAAGCAGGCGCTGATGGCGTCAAAGTAGGTATCGGCCCAGGCTCGATTTGCACTACTCGTATTATTGCCGGCGTGGGCGTGCCGCAAATTACTGCAGTCAGTAATGTCGCCGATGCTCTTAAAGGCACTGGCGTACCATTGATTGCCGATGGCGGTATCCGTTATTCAGGTGATGTCGCTAAAGCCTTGGCTGCTGGCGCTCACTCAGTGATGTTGGGCGGTTTGTTCGCAGGTACTGAAGAAGCGCCCGGCGAAGTTGAATTGTTCCAAGGCCGTTCTTATAAATCTTATCGTGGCATGGGGTCCTTGGGCGCTATGGCGCAACAACAAGGCTCCAGCGATCGTTATTTTCAGGAAGAAGCCGATTCAGTTGAAAAGTTGGTGCCTGAAGGCATTGAAGGCCGCGTTCCTTACAAAGGCAGCTTGCTTGCGGTTATTCATCAATTATTGGGTGGAATTCGCGCCAGTATGGGCTACACCGGCTCGCAAACTATTAGCGTGTTACACGAGAAAGCCCAGTTTGTACGCGTGACCAGTGCAGGCATGAGAGAAAGCCATGTACACGATGTCACCATCACTAAGGAATCGCCTAATTACCGGGTGGACTAAGTCCGGGCCGGTTTTTATCTGTATTGCCGGGGGCTCAAAAGAGCCCCTTATTTTTTTAGTCAACACCATCGAGTACTACCGTGAACCAGCCAGCTACCAATATTCATAACGACAAAATTCTTATCCTGGATTTCGGGTCGCAGTACACCCAGTTAATCGCTCGCCGCATCCGTGAGATCGGCGTGTATTGCGAGATTTATTCCTGCGAATGCAGCGAGGAGGCTATCAAGCAATTTGCGCCCAAAGGCATTATTTTGTCTGGTGGCCCGGAAACCGTTACCAGCAGCGACACCCCTAGAGCGCCAGACATTGTTTTTGAATTGGGTGTGCCGGTATTAGGCATTTGTTATGGCTTGCAAACCATGACCGAACAATTGGGCGGTAAAGTTGAAAGCTCAGATCATCGGGAATTTGGTTATGCACAAATCAGGGCGCGTGGTCATTCAAAACTACTTAGCGGTATAGAAGATCATCTTTCGGCCGAAGGGTTTGGTTTGCTGGATGTGTGGATGAGTCATGGTGACCGGGTGGTTGAATTGCCGTCTGGGTTTAAGTTAATCGCCAGCTCAGAAGGCGCGCCGATAGCCGGTATTGCCGATGAAGATAAAGCTTTTTACGGGCTGCAATTTCATCCTGAAGTCACGCACACTAAGCAAGGCGGTCGTATTCTGGCGCGCTTTGTGGTCGATATTTGCGGCTGCGAAGCGTTATGGACATCCAGCAATATTATCGAGGACAGCATTCGTGCAGTACGCGAAAAAGTCGGCACCGATCATGTAATTCTGGGGCTTTCCGGCGGGGTCGATTCTTCAGTAGTTGCAGCTTTGCTGCATAAAGCGATTGCCGATCAATTGACGTGTGTGTTCGTTGATACTGGATTGCTCAGGTTGCGTGAGGGTGATCAGGTGATGGCGACTTTTGCAGAACACATGGGCGTTAAGGTGATTCGCGTCAATGCCGAACGGCGCTATTTTGATGCATTGACTGGCGTGACCGATCCTGAGCAAAAACGCAAAATTATCGGCAATTTGTTTGTGGAAATCTTCGATGAAGAAGCCGCGAAAATTGCCGATGCCAAATGGTTGGCGCAAGGCACAATTTATCCTGATGTGATTGAATCGGCAGGTTCAAAAAGTGGTAAAGCGCACCTGATTAAATCGCACCATAATGTTGGTGGCTTGCCTGAAAATATGACTTTAAAGCTGGTTGAACCGCTGCGTGAGCTGTTCAAGGATGAAGTAAGAAAGCTGGGTGTCGAGTTAGGGTTGCCGGCGGATATGGTTTATCGTCACCCGTTTCCCGGCCCTGGTTTGGGCGTCAGAATTCTGGGTGAAGTAAAAAAAGAATTCGCCGATTTGTTGCGTCAGGCCGATGCAATTTTTATCGAAGAACTGTACCGCCATGATCTTTATGACAAAGTGAGCCAGGCCTTTGCGGTATTTTTGCCGGTCAAATCGGTCGGCGTGATGGGTGATGGGCGACGTTATGATTATGTGATCGCTATTCGTGCGGTGGAAACCATCGACTTTATGACCGCACGTTGGGCGCATTTGCCTTATGATTTTCTGGATTTGATTTCTCGGCGCATCATTAATGAAGTGTCGGGCATTTCACGCGTGACTTACGACATTAGCGGCAAGCCACCTGCGACCATTGAATGGGAATAAGCCAGACAACCGATGAGTCTTGGATGCGCTATGCCATTCGGCTGGCGCAACGGGCTGAGCAGCAAGGTGAAGTGCCGGTCGGCGCGTTAATTGTTAAGAATGACCAGTGTATTGCCGAGGGTTGGAACGCGTCTATCATCAATCATGATCCAACTGCGCACGCGGAAATGGTGGCTTTGCGCAATGCAGGCAAGGTGCTGGAAAATTATCGCCTGATTGATGCGACCTTGTATGTCACGCTGGAGCCGTGTGTGATGTGTATGGGGGCAATCAGTCATGCACGGATAAAACGCTTGGTGTTTGGGGCGTTTGATCCTAAGCGTGGTGCGGTTTGTAATGCCTTAAGCCTTGCCGAGGCCAGTTTTTTAAATCATCGGATTGGCTGGCAGGGTGGGGTGTTGGAGCCGGATTGTGCAGAAATATTGCGAGATTTTTTTCGCGCCAGACGGTGAGTTGTTCCTGCAAGACTTAAGGCTACACGATCTTTTTGTGCAGCCTTTTCCATATTCCTAAATTAGGATTCTCTGGCTTGTTTGTAAGCGTTGATCAATGCGTTAGTTGAGCAGTCATGGCTGGTAATAATGTCATCATTTTGCAGTTCCGGAAGAATCTCATTGGCCAGAATTTTGCCCAACTGCACGCCCATTTGATCAAATGAATTGATATTCCAGATGATGCCTTGAACAAATATCTTATGTTCATAAAGGGCAATCACTGAGCCTAGGGTTTTGGGTGTCAATCTTGTAAACAAGAAAGCGTTAGACGGCTTATTACCTTCAAATACTTTTGATGCAACCAAAACCTCGTCGGCTTGGTCTGAAGCGGATAAATCGCGCTTTACCTCGGCCGGAGTTTTGCCTTTCATTAATGCTTCAGGCTGAGCGAGGAAGTTGGAGATCAAAATATCGTGATGTTCAGGCAAGTTGTAGTGGCTGTTGGCTGGAGCCAGGAAATCACACGGAATTAGTTTGGTGCCTTGATGGATCAATTGGTAAAAAGCATGTTGTCCGTTGGTGCCAGGTTGCCCCCAAATAATTGGACCGGTACTGTAGTTGACGCGTTTGCCATCTATATCGACGCTTTTGCCGTTGCTTTCCATGTCTCCTTGTTGAAAATAATCAGCAAAGCAACGCATGGATTGGTCGTAAGGCAGTATTGCGTGGGATTCGGCATCGAAGAAGTTGTTATACCAAATCCCCAATAGCGCCATTATCACCGGAATATTTTCCTCAAAAGGTGTGCTGCGAAAATAAGTATCCACCTCGTGCGCGCCTTGCAACAAGGCCTCAAAATTGTCCATTCCTACGTATAAAGCGATTGATAAGCCCATTGCTGACCATAATGAATAACGACCGCCTACCCAATCCCAAAACTCAAACATATTGTCAGGATCAATGCCAAATTCGGCAACAAGCTTGGCGCTAGTAGACATGGCGACGAAATGTTTGGCCACAGCGCTAGGGTCTTTAGCACTATCAAGTAGCCATTTTCTGGCAGAGCTGGCGTTAGTAATAGTCTCGTGCGTTATAAAGGTTTTGGAGCCGACTAGAAATAATGTGGTTTCTGGCGAAAGTGTTGACAAAGTTTCAACGAGATCAGTTTGGTCAACGTTGGAAACAAAGTGGACATTTAGATCTTTTGCGGAATAAGGACGTAGGGCTTTGGAAACCATTTTGGGGCCTAAATCAGAACCGCCAATGCCAATGTTTACGATGTCAGTAATTGCTTTGCCTGTATAACCTTGCCAAGCGCCGGAGCGAACACGTTCTGTGAAGAGACGCATCTTAGTTAGTACGGCGTTAATTTTGGGCATCACATCTTGGTTATCTACATAAACTGCGTTATTGCTACGGTTGCGTAACGCGGTATGTAAGACGGCTCGATGTTCGGTGATGTTGATTTTCTCGCCAGAGAACATGGAGTTTATTTTTGCCTCAAGTCCAGCCTGCTTGGCGAGATCGATTAATAAAGGCAATGTTTTATCGGTTATTCGATTTTTAGAGTAATCAAAAAGAATGTCATTAAAACGAAGGGAAAATTTGTTGAAGCGGGCGGTGTCGCTATTAAAACTCTCACGCATGGAAAGATTTTGAACTTCTTGGTAATGTTTTTGTAATGCTTTCCAAGCTGGTGAGATAGTCAAAGATGACATGCGGCTGGACTCCGTCTTAATGAAATGAATTAAAATTTACGAAAATGAAGGGTGAAACAATAAAGCATTAGAACATTGTTATTCCCT
>JAUYMX010000318.1 GCA_030699345.1 Methylococcaceae bacterium | reverse complement strand
GGCTGCTAAACAAACAGCGCAGTAAGTATGGGGCGGCCGCGACTTGGTGCGCGTAAAAATGCTCGACATGGACGTTGGCAAGCTTGGTTTTTGGTCTTGGCTTTTGTTGCATCGACGCAAACCGTGGCTGCTGAGGAAGGTGCCGATTTAAACAGTCAACGGATAGGCCGCGGTAATCCTGGCATTGGCAAACAACAGTCTGATGCCGGTCGTTGTCAGGAATGTCATGGCTCAGATGGAATGAGTAATGACGAGCGTATCCCCAATCATGCGGGTCAATACGCCGGATACTTAATTAAGCAGCTAGATAATTTTCAGGCTGGAGAACGTAAGCATCCGACCATGACCATCATGGCGGAGGATTTAACCGAAGCAGATAAAGCCGATATTGCGGCTTATTTTGCCAGTCAGAAAGTGATGGAAGGCGAGCCAGGCAGCGATACTTCGGCTAAGAACCTGTTCTTGAACGGAGATACTGCCAGAGATCTTCCTGCTTGCGTTAGTTGCCATGGCGAAAACGGTAAAGGCCGGGTTGCCGATAATGTTACTTATCCGGTGCTTGGCGGCCAACGCAGAGTTTATTTACGCTCGCAATTGGTCAGTTGGAAACTCGGCGAGCGTGCTAACAGTCCGGGTGGCGTCATGAATAAAGTGGCTAAAGCGCTGACTGATGACGAAATGACCGCCTTGGCTAATTATCTAGCCGGGCTTTAGTTACAAGTTTATGTAGGAGTGGGCCTTGCCCGCGAATGGTTTACGGCATCGCTCAGATCGCGGGCACGGCCCGCTTCTACCCACATTGATTTAATGGAGTTGCTATGAAACGTTTTCTTTTAGGTTGTTTGTTATCAGTAATGGCGGTATCACCCGTGTTTGCCGCATTGCAGGCTGGCGATACGGCTCCGGCTATCGATACCCAAGCGTCTTTTGGCGGTAAGCCGTTATCTTATTCCCTCCAGGAATCCTTAAAAAAAGGACCTGTGGTCGTGTACTTTTATCCAACGGCTTATGGCAAGGGCTGCAGCGTGCAAGCCCATACCTTTGCTATCAACCATGACAAATTTACTGCGGCCGGTGCAACCATCGTTGGCGTGTCGTTGGATGACATAGATAGACTTAATCAATTTTCTGCGGATCCAGAATATTGCGCCAGCAAGTTCCCCGTCGCCTCTGATGTCGACGGCAAGCTTGCCACTGCCTTTGGCTTGAATGTCGATGAATCAACCAAGGGTAGAAAAGATATTCGTGGCGTTCAGGTTGATCATGGCTCAATCGCACGGACCACTTTTATTGTCGCCAAGGATGGCAAAATTGTGGCAACGGTGGGCGACCTTAAACCGGCTGAAAATGTTGAGAAGGCGCTAGAGCATATTCAACAGTTATCCGGTAAAGCTGCGCAATAGTTGTTAAAGAAATTCTGAATATGTTGATTTCGTTTATGGTTCGACACGATTCTCCTGAGTTAGCCGAAGGGCTCGCCACGAACGAAATCAACCTGAAGCCGTTCGTCCTGAGCCTGTCGAAGGACTTAATTAGAATTTTCTTATAAGTTTCATCACAAAAGGGGGCAGAAATGCAGCGATATATTCCAGCCATTTTTTCTTCGCTATTTTCTTTGAGAGGACAACAATGAAGTTTTTAAATCGTCTGTTATATCAAGTCCATCGCTGGTTAGGTGTGGTGCTGG
>JAUYMX010000373.1 GCA_030699345.1 Methylococcaceae bacterium | reverse complement strand
GCAAGGCTATATCCCCTTTATTCCTTCCAAACAGCAATAGGTGCTGTTAATCCGCAAGATATTTACCTGAGCGAGTTTGCATTATTTTGTATTGCAATGTTCTATACAAATACGTACTATCGATTGATATACATTGGAGTGTAGCCATGCCACAAATTCAATCTAAAGAAGCCGTTTCCATCAATATCCGTGCGAAAGCCAAGCAGCGCGATCTCATTGATCAAGCGGCGACACGGTTAGGCCGTAGCCGGTCCGATTTCATGCTGGAAGCCGCCTGCCGTGAAGCGGAAAACGTCCTGCTCGATCAGGCTTTTTTTCTCTGTCGATACAGATACCTTTGCTAAATTTCAGGCGCTGCTCGATCAACCATTATCACCGACTGATAAATTACGTCGCTTACTCAACACCAAAGCGCCCCGGGAGAAATGACAACATTAAAACCCGTAACTTGCTGAATTGACCGTTATTATAAGGCAGCTTCAAAAACCCGAAGACCTTCAAGGTGCGCTATTCTGCAACTGGCAAGCTATAACAAGAAAATTAATTTAGTCATGCAGGCAGGCTATTCGCGCCTATTGAAACAATTAACGATTTTTTGGTAAAGGCATTTTGAATGCGGATTGTAGCGAAATCTACTATCAAGCTTTAATTTTGAAAATTACGCCGAATAACTACAATTTATAGTTGGTATAGACAATATAGTTTCTAGGTATTAAGTATTTAATACAGTCCAGAAATTACTGATATATGGCGTCCCCAGGGGGGTTCGAACCCCCGTTACCGCCGTGAAAGGGCGGTGTCCTAGGCCACTAGACGATGGGGACTGGTAATTAATTATTTTAAATCTGGTGGAGCCAAGCGGAATCGAACCGCTGACCTCAACACTGCCAGTGTTGCGCTCTACCAATTGAGCTATGGCCCCTCAATTAAGAACGCAATTATACATCATATTAAAATCATATCCAATAAAATCTCACTATAAAATGCAATTATTGGCGAATTTGATCGGATTGAAAAAACACTGGTCTATAGCTGCTAGCATTTTCCACTCTTTAAAAATGAATGGTCGTTATTAGTTAACTTAACAACCACCTATTAAAATGGAAAATAGAAAACTGGTACAAGAAAGCACGAAACTTAATGTGCTTCAAATGTGTGTTGTGTATTCCCTATCCAAGACGTCAAGGCGTTACTACAATGACACATTTTAAATATCCTGATTAGCTAGATACTTCAGCCAAGCCCAGGTTATGGGCGTAGACTGACTGGAAGCTAACCCAAGAGGAGTGTGTTATGTCGATCAATCGCATTCAGTTTCAACCAGGACTATCGATGCCTGACTTTCTC
>JAUYMX010000313.1 GCA_030699345.1 Methylococcaceae bacterium | reverse complement strand
GGAAACCATGTTGAATGAGTCCGATGTCTCGGTAAATACGCTGACAGATTCATTCACTTCGCTTGTTGATCACATGAATGCGATGAATGCCTACCTGCATGCCTTGGAATCATCGCAAAATAGAGACGAGGCCATCTCTTGCTGTGAAGAGACTACTGGTAAAATTAAAGCATCGATTATGGCTTTTCAATTTTATGATCGAATGGTGCAATGTTTGCAACATGTGACGTCAAATCTTAAAAACTTATCTGAATTAGTCGCTGATCAAAATCGGCTATACAACCCGAGTGCTTGGTTAGAACTGCAGCATCACATCCGATCTCGTTACACTATGGAATCTGAAAAAGTGATGTTCGACGCTATCTTGCAGGGTAAGACTGTTGCTGAAGCGCTAGAGTTAAAAACTGCTTATCAACAAGAACAATCCGATGATGTCGAACTTTTTTAAATCTATATGTCAATAAAAAAACTGCTGTCTATTTGCGCCATTCCCACTTTAATTGTTGGCTGTGCTGATCTCTCCGGCACGCAACCTCCCGCTCCGGTCTATGGGGCAGGAAATGGTTCTTTTCAAAAGCCGGCACCAGTTACTGTGCAGCAACCGCCTAGACAAGAACCGCCACCATCATCGTCAACGGTAAAAATACAACCGCTCAAAGATATTAGTACGCCAGAGGTGTTACCTATAGAAAGTACACCCATGCAGTCTTATGGGGTAGCAGCACCAATTACCGAGCCTGCGGCGTCTGAAATTCCCCACATAGAAATCGGCCCTAAAGAAATAACTCAGCAGACTCCACCACCGCCTACAGAATTTACAGAATCTAAACCGTTCCAACCACTAGAGTCGGTTGCATCTGGTTCTGCGGCAGTCAGTGCGTTGGTATTGGCCGCAAATGAGGATAGCCAAGCGGGTAAGATGGATTCTGCTGTAGCAACTATGGAGCGTGCCATACGCTTAGAGCCTAGAAATCCGACGCTGTTGTATAAATTAGCAGTGTTGAGGTTGCAGCAATCAAAGCCGGCACAAGCCGAAGATTTGGCGAAAAAAGCCGCATTACTTGCCTCTAAAGATGCCCAATTAAAGAAACACAGTTGGTTATTGATTGCACGCGCCAGAGAGATGCAGCATGACGCCGCGGGTGCTCAAGAAGCACGAGAAAAAGCGAATAGTTTCTAAGCGAATTGATGACCATTAGGCATGGTCATCAAACAGTTTTTTTCCTTGAGATGGTTTTGACACATGATTTTTAGGTAACCCGCCTTCGTTGGCGCTCATGTGTCCGATCTTTAAACCTTGTTCTTCGAACTGCGTCTTTAAATATTCCAGATTATCTTTAATCAAACTTGCGGTTTGGCTCGTTTGAGTTTTGAAATAGGTACTGACTAATTTATCTCTGCAGTTAACAACACAATGAATTGCGCCTAATCCAGGCGGTGTAATGGTTATAGTGGCAGACCAGTTGTTGGTTGCAGTCGCTTGATCTTGTTCTTGATCCATTTGGATTTGCAGCTCTGCCGTTTGCGGCGTTTCCCTGTCCATAAAGGCAAGCTCAAAGTGCCAAAGCTGTTTCGGAATGTCCTCTTTGGGCAAGGATACCAACTGATCTAAAACAATTTTGGCCAGCGAGTTTTCGGTTTTGTGTTGTAGATTTTTTAATACGTCTGTTTCGGCATTGGTAATCGCCAAATCATGTTGATTATTGATTTCCAATTTGAGTGCTTCAAGTAATCTTCCTAAATTCGCTTTGAAATCAGACTTGAATAAGGTATCCGCTAAACCGGCTTCCGGCAGCGGCTTAGAATCCGTCTGTTGTGGGGCTTTTTGCAGAAGATTAAGCACTGCTTCTTTCAAACTTCCTTCAAATAAGCCACTTTTTATTAACAATGGCAGTTTAGCTTCCAAGAAAACGCCTGAGTCCTTTATCACTTTAGCTAAATGCTGATCATCAAATAATTGCTCTTTTTGCGGCAAACCTTGTAGTAACTCTAAAGCAACTTTCTTCAACGGCTCCGGCAGCGTTTGACTGTTTACTAACTGCGGCAAGTTTTCGTGTAATTGCTCAAGCAAGACGATTGGTGATGCTTGTTTCGGCAACAACTGCTTAACCAGCGTAGCGATCGTCGTCTCAATTGGGCTACTGGCATTGGCAATCAGACGATATTCCGGGTGTTTACCGGCCTTATTAATTTCCAAGGTTATCTGCTGACCAACATTACTTGCTGCCGGTAAGGATGTTGAGGTTCTATCAATATTTATTATGGTTGGTTTTGACGGTGACTCAGAAGATGCATTTGGCATTACCTGTAACTGAATTTGCTTGTCTGTTAAGCCGATTATTTTTGCTTGCAGTTGCTGCTGAGCGGCAGCAGGTTGAGGTAATAGCGTCAACAATATCGGTTGATTTTTTGACTCGGGAAGTGCCGATAACAGTTTGAATTCAAGGGTTGGAGTTGTTTTGGTGACTTGGACAGCTAAATTCTGTCCAGTTTGCACGTTCAAAGGCTGGCTGCTTTGTACGGTGATAATTTGATTGCCCAGTTGTAAAGAAATGGCATTTTGTGCCGTAGAGATCAGTGCATTGACAACTTTAGCATCCAGCGGTTGTCCAACTTGCAAGTTAAGACCAGCTAGTCCAGGTGCTGTTAGTTTAAAAGACGTTAAATTAATTGATAGCGGCAGCTTAATATCCACAAGGATTGCTCAAGCTAACATTTTACGAATATGTTCAATCTCATCGCGAGCAGTCTCAAGGATATCGAGGCTGTCATTTGCATCCAAATGCTCGGCAATTTTTTGATAGGCGGGCAAATCGTCAATTTTGGGCATTTTTTTCACATCGACCTTGCCGATAAAACTATGCAATTGGGCAATCATGACAATGTCGGCATAACTAGCGGGTTGATTATCTGTACGGAACCAGTTTTCAGCGTTAATGACAACATCTTCAAAATCAGTGGGAAAATCCCAGCGCCGCACAATTTGCACACCAATATCGACGCGCAATTGCTTAACCGTTTCCGCTAAATCCTTGGGGTTGGCAATAATATCAGGGTGATTATCTGCATGCGTCAAAATAGGCACGATGCCTACGTCATGGATCAGACCCGCCAACATGGCGCGGTCCGGGTCAAAGCCTGGGATTCTATGCGCAAATACCGCGCTGATTGAGGCCACATAACTGCTATGTGCCCATAACTCAGCCATTTTGCGGGCGATAACTGGGGATTTGGCCTTGAAGATAGATTTCATCGCGAATGCGGTAATGATGTCCTGCGCAGCGCGCAGTCCCAACCGGGTAAGTGCTTCCGGGCAGCTTTCGATTTTTTTTCTGCCTCGATAGAGCGGGCTGTTGGAAATTTGTATTAAACGCCCGGTAATCGACGGATCGATTTGTACGACTCTGGCAATTGACGTGCTGCTGGCTTTGTCATCATTAATCGCCCGACGAATTTTAAATGACACATCAGGTATGGTCGGCAGCACCAATTTATCCGCCTGCATATAGCGATAGCAGTCTATAAGCAGCTTGTTTTTAGCCAAACTAGAGGCGCTTAAATCAATGTCGTTAACGGTTTCAGTCATTTAATGTTTGTGTTTTATCCAGACAAGCGGACTCAGTTTAGTTTAGAATTTCGCGCTTTCGCTAAAGTTGCTGCTATTAAATTAGCTATCGGACAACTTGCTGCTCAATCTTACCGTGTTGACATATGAAAACAACGTCTGCTGATGTTTTAACCACTTTAACTACTATCCGCGATTACGTCCGTTGGTCGGCAAGTCAGTTTGCTCAAGCCCAAATAAGTTTCGGCCATGGCACTACCTCAGCGTTGGATGAGGCTGTCGCACTCGTGCTGCACACCGTACATCAACCTTATAATCTGTCAGAAACTTATTTTGAAAGTGTGCTGACACTCAGCGAGCGACAAGCTGTAGTTGATATAGTCGAGAGGCGCATCGACGAACGCCTGCCTGCCGCCTATTTAACGCACGAAGCTATTTTTGTCGGGTTGTCTTTTTATGTCGACGAGCGCGTATTAGTGCCGCGTTCCCCCATTGGCGAATTAATTGCCCAGCGTTTTTCTCCTTGGGTAGACGAAGATCAAGTTGAGCGTGTTTTAGATTTATGTACAGGCAGTGCCTGTATCGCTATCGCTTGTGCATATGCATTTCCGGAGGCGCTGGTGGATGCAGTGGACTTATCGCCGGATGCGTTGAATGTAGCCGAAATTAATGTCGATAAACATCAGTTAACAGACTCAGTTGCTTTGTATAAATCTGATTTATTTAAGCAACTTCCCGAAGAACAATACGACATCATAGTCAGCAACCCGCCTTATGTAAGCCAAGGCGAATGGTCCGCACTGGCACCTGAATTTCGTGCTGAACCGGACATGGGCTTCCTGGGCGGCGAGTCTGGTTTGGATTTGGTGCTACGTATTCTTGTCGATGCCGGTGACTATTTAACAGAACAAGGCATTCTAGTCGTAGAAGTGGGCAGCAGCGCCCAAACCTTGCAAGATGCTTTCCCGGATGTCCCCTTTTACTGGTTGGATTTTGAGCGCGGCGGCGATGGCGTATTTTTGCTTACCGCTGACCAAGTTAACCAATATCACCCACTATTTATTGCAGCGCTGAACTGATATGTCTGGAAATAGCATAGGAAAATTATTTACTGTCACTTCTTTTGGTGAAAGCCATGGTCCAGCGCTTGGCTGTATTGTTGATGGGTGCCCTCCGGGGATGGCATTAACCGAGGCGGATTTACAGGATGACTTAGATCGCAGAAAGCCCGGTACCTCTAGGCATACCACGCAGCGTCGTGAAGCAGACCAAGTAAGAATATTGTCCGGCGTGTTTGAAGGTAAAACCACCGGTACGCCGATTGGTTTGTTGATTGAAAATACCGACCAACGATCCAAAGATTATTCCAAAATCGCCGACACCTTTAGACCAGGGCATGCGGACTATAGCTATCAGCATAAATACGGTTTTCGTGATTATCGCGGAGGCGGGCGGTCATCTGCACGGGAAACAGCAATGCGCGTTGCGGCAGGCGGCATCGCCAAAAAATATTTGCGCGAACAGCTGGGCGTGGAAATTCGCGGCTATTTATCGCAACTGGGGCCGATAAAGATTGAACAAATCGATTGGGACATCATCG
>JAUYMX010000371.1 GCA_030699345.1 Methylococcaceae bacterium | reverse complement strand
TGTGCCGCTACAAGTGCTTGACGAAGCTGGTGACTGTGTCGCTGAACGCTTTTTTGAAGTACGCAACGGCCAACTGCTGACACGCTGCAATGTAATCCCGGCAATGCTGACCTTGGAGGAACGCATAATCCGCCAAGATTGCCTATGTTACCTAATGGAACGCCTACCGTTACCGGCCGCGTGATAGGCCGCCGGTTTGCAACCAACGCTGAAATCGATTATTCTACACGGCCTCTCAAGCCATTGAGAGGCATGTGGAGAGGTGGCCGAGCGGCTGAAGGCGCACGCCTGGAAAGTGTGTATACGGCAACGTATCAAGGGTTCGAATCCCTTTCTCTCCGCCAAACAAACAATTAAAAAAAAGCCGGAAAACCAATAAAATCAGGTTTTCCGGCTTTTTTTATGCCCGTTATTTAGCGATGAACCAGCAACAAATCAAACAACTCGAAACCGAACTCTGGGCCAGCGCCGATAATTTGCGGGCCAATTCCAAACTGACTGCGGCGGAATATAAAGACCCCGTTTTGGGGCTGATATTGCTGCGCTATGCGCAAAACCGTTACGAGCAAGCCAAGATTACGATAGAGGCTTCTTTGCCGGTAACTCCTCGCGGTAAAGTAAAGCTTACAAAAGAACACTTTTTAGCTGCAGGCGCCATGCTGGTTCCTGAACTTTCTCAATACGACTATCTGGCCAATCTGCCCGAAGGCGTGGGCATTTGCGAAGCCTTAAATACCGCCATGCGCTTGATTGAAGAGGAATACACCGATCTGGCCGGTATCCTGCCGAAGAATTATCAGGAAATGGACCCTGATTTGTTGCGTGAATTGATTCGGGTATTCAATAAAGATGCCGTCAAAAACCTGACCGGCGATGTCTTTGGCCGCATTTACGAATACTTTTTGATGAAGTTTTCCATGAGCGGCGCGGGCGCACAAGAAGGTGGCGAGTTCTTCACCCCGCCATCCTTGGTGCAGTTGATCGTTAATTTGATTCAACCGGACCACGGCATTATTCACGATCCGGCTTGCGGTTCCGGCGGCATGTTTGTGCAAACCGGCCACTTTATCGAAGAGCACGGCGGCAAAAGCGTTAACGAAGCCATCAAATGCTACGGCACCGAATTAAAGTCCAACAATACCAAACTGGCGAAGATGAACCTGGCCATCCACGGCATCGAAGGCAAAGTCATCGAAAGCAACAGCTTTTACACCGATCCGCACGACTTGGTCGGCAAGTGCGACTTCGTGATGGCCAATCCGCCGTTTAACGTCAACAAAGTCGATAAAGACAAGGATTACGTCAAAACCGACCCGCGGCTGTTTAAAGACGTCGGCATCCCCAAAGCCGACAACGGCAACTATCTGTGGATACAGTATTTTTACCATTACCTTAACGCCACTGGCCGCGCGGGTTTTGTTATGGCCAGCTCCGCCACCGATGCGGGCAACACCGAAAAAGCCATTCGCCAAAAATTGATAGCAACCGGCGCGGTGGATTGTATTGTGTCGGTGGGCAATAACTTTTTCTACACCCGCTCGCTGCCTTGTCATGTCTGGTTTCTGGATCGCGGCAAACGCGAACAAAACCGCGACAAAATTTTGATGATCGACGCGCGCAACACCTTTCGCAAAGTCACCACCACCATTAACGACTACTCGCCCGGCCAGTTGCTGACTTTCAGCGCCATCATGAACGCCTATCGCGGCGACTTGCTGGCTATCGACAAGGCTAACGAGCAATTGCAAGCCCAAGCCATCGAGCAAGCCGCTAATCTGGCCGAGGCGGTTAATGGGTTGCGGCAACAGTGTGCTGACAGCATCGCCAATAATAGTGCATTGGACTTTAGCGCCGCACAGGCTGAACTGGCGCAGCCATTAAGCGTAAACAAGCCCTCTCCGGAGGGACAAATCCGCCAGGAGCGGATTTGGTCGCGCGAAGAGCGCCCGCAGGGTTCCGGGCAGGACAGCGAGGAAACATTGGGTTGGGTGAGGGGAAGTACAAATAAGCAACAAAGCCAATTTAAACCCCCTCATCCTAACCTTCTCCCGGCGGGAGAAGGGGCTGAATCCCTGGATTATGCCGCCTGTCATGACTTGGTAAACACCTTTGAAAACCCGGTCGCCAGTCTGTCGGGCTTGCTGGAAGCCTACAAAACCCAACTGGATGCAGCCAAAAAAGCCCTGGATAAAAAAGACAGCGCCGCTAAAAAACAACTGGACGAACAAGGCAAACTGCTGCGCGAATTAACCGCCGCCATCACCGTCTATCAAAACCAATACGGCAAAAGCCAAGTCGGCGAGCCGCTACACGATTACAAACAAGCCCTGAAAGACTGGCATCATTTGCTGGAAAACTTCCCCGACGGCCACTATGCCGATGTCGAAGGCTTATGCAAAATCGTCGATTTGGCCGAAGTTGCAGAAAACGATTACAGCCTGACACCGGGGCGCTATGTAGGCTACAGCATTCAGGTGGATGAGGATTTTGATTATCGGAAGCGGTTGGGAGAGATTCGAGCGGAATTGGCAGTATTGAATCAGGAAGCTAATAATTTGAACGATTTAATCCAAGAAATAATTTTATGATTACCTTTCCAGAAAACTGGATTGAATATGAATTTGGTGAATTTGCAGAATTCAATTCGAAAATTAGCCTTAAGAAAGGTACACATTACCCATTTGTGCCGATGGAAAACTTAAATGCCAACCTTAAATATGTGTCCGCATTTGAAACAAAAGAATATTCTGGAGGAGGGGCGAAATTTTGTAATGGAGATACCTTATTCGCACGCATTACCCCTTGTTTGGAAAACGGTAAAATTGCTCAAGTAAAAAAATTAGCTGGAGAGAAAGGTTTTGGCTCGACCGAATATTTTATTTTTCGAGGAAGGAAAAATGTATCAGATACAGATTTTATTTTTTATTTAAGTAAAACTGATTGGTTTCAACAAAATGCCATAAACAGCATGGTTGGCGCATCAGGTCGTCAACGAGCCGATGCAGGATTTGTATCAAAAACTAAGTTGAATCTTCCGCCATTAACTACGCAAAAAAAAATTGCCGCTATCCTGTCCACCTACGACGACCTGATTGAAAACAACTTAAAACGCATCAAGTTGCTGGAAGAAATGGCGCAAATCACCTACGAAGAATGGTTTGTACGCCTGAAATTCCCCGGCCACGAAACCGCGTCAATGAATTTGGAAACGGGGTTGCCGGTGGGATGGGTGACGATTAAAGTTGGTAATTTTTTAGCAAAAATCGAAACTACCACAAAAATAAAATCCACTGAATATTGCGCTGATGGTAAATATCCCATTATTGATCAGGGCCGAGAATATATTGCTGGCTATACCAACGATGAAGATTCGATAATTGATATAGGGAGGCCAATAATTGTTTTCGGCGACCATACGCGGATTTTAAAGTTTGTGAATTTTCCGTTTGCAAGAGGTGCCGATGGTACACAGATTTTGCTGTCGAAAGACGAACGTATGCCACAACACTTGTTCTATTTTTCTTTGTTAGCTGTTGATTTGTCTAATTATCATTATGCACGGCATTTTAAATTTCTAAAGGACTGCGAAATCATACTTCCCGATCTAAATACTGCACAGGCATTTGAAAATGTGGCAGCTAAAAACTTTGTACTTATTAAGAATCTAAGAAATCAAAACCAACTCCTTAAAGAAGCCTGCGACATCTTATTACCCCGCCTAATGACCGGCATGATCGACGTAGATACTGTAGGTGCGGATTTATCCGCATGATGCGAAATGGCTTGGCTCGTGCGAATGAATTCGCACCTACAGGGGGTTGTGACATCTGCTTGCCGCGGCTGATGACCGGCATGATGATGGTTTAGGTGCGGATTTACTTGTGCCCCAGGGGGTATCCGCATGATGGAAAATGGTGTTTCGTGCGAATGAATTCGCACCTACACTGGCTGTGGCATTTTGTTGCCTCGATCAATGACTGGCGTGATGAATGTTGTAGGTGCGGATTTACTTGTGCCCCAGAGGGTATCCGCATGATGGAAACTGGTGTTTCGTGCGAATGAATTCGCACCTACAGGGTTTGTGACATTTTGTTGCCGTGATCAGTGACGAGTATGATTGATGTTGATGCCTTATCCGCATTATGTGAAACGAATTAGCTCGTGCGGATTAATCCGCACCTACAAGGGGGTGTTGTTTGCCTTATGATGATTTACGAAAAGGTCGTTATTCAGAATCAAACCGGATTTACTTTGTGACGACGGTTATTCATAACCGTGAGGAAGCGCTGTTTAAAGATTGGTTTTGTGCAAGAGCGGTGGTGAAGGAGATGCGCTATTTACATGAATCTGAAAGGGTTAGTTCGATTGCCTGGGTGGTTATGCCGGATCATTTACATTGGCTGTTGCAATTAAAAACAGAAGAATCGTTGCCGAATGTTATGCGGAGTTTAAAAGCCCGGTCTGCTCTTTTGATTAATCAGCGTCGCAATAAAACCGGGGCGGTTTGGCAAAAAAACTATTTCGATCATGCGCTAAGGCAGGAAGAAGACATTAAGGGGATCAGTCGTTATATTGTTGCTAATCCATTGCGCGCCGGGTTGGTAAGTTATATCGGCGATTATCCGTTTTGGGATGCGATATGGCTGTAGGTGCGGATTTACTTGTGCCCCAGAGCCTGTCTGTCCACATAATTTTGCGCAATCGTGCGGATACCCTCTGGGGCACAAGTAAACCCCCTACCTACAACTTTTTAATGCCATGAGCTACGAATATTCGGAAGACGGTCTGGTTGAGGCCGCAACACAGGAAGTGCTGGAGGATTTAGGCTGGACGGTGCTGACGGCCTGGCAAAAGGAATCACTGGCAACTCAAGCCGACCGTTGCGATGGTTTGTTGGGGCGACTGAATAAATCCGAGGTGATTCTGGAGCGCTATTTGTTACAGGCCTTGCGAGCATTGAATCGGGGGTTGCCGGAAACGGCTTACCAACAGGCGGCGAATCTTCTGAAGGAATCAGCGGCAGATAAGCATTTGGCGGCGATTAACAAGGATAAGCACGAGTTGCTGGTAAAGGGTGTGCCGATCAGTTATCAGGATGATAAAGGCGTGTTGCAGAAAAAACGCCTGAAGGTGTTTGATTTCGACGCGCCAATAAACAATCACTTTTTAGCCGTTAGACAATTTGAAGTCGTGGGCAAGTTGTATAACCGTCGCCCGGATGTGGTCGGCTTTGTCAACGGCATTCCGCTGGTGTTTTTCGAGTTAAAGGCCCATCACACCGATTTGCGTCATGCGTTTGATAACAATCTGAGCGATTACAAAGATACCATCCCGGAAGCCCTGCATTGCAATGCGTTTGTGGTGTTAAGTAACGGCACCGATAGCCGGGTCGGGACATTGACCAGTCCGTATAAGTTTTTTATGGAGTGGAAACGTATTGAGGAAGACGATGAGGGCGTGGTGAGTCTGGATACTTTGTTGCGCGGCACTTGTGCGCCACATCGCTTGCTGGATTTATTCGAGAATTTTTTGCTGTTTGATGGCGAGGGCACGGAAGTCACCAAAATCATGGCAAAAAACCATCAGTTTATCGGCGTCAATAAAGTAGTTGATCAGTCAGCCAATATTGATGTGCTTAAAGGCAAGCTTGGGGTGTTTTGGCATACTCAGGGTTCCGGTAAATCGTATTCGATGGTTTTCTTGTGTCAGAAGATTCTGCGTAAATTCGGCGGCAGTTATACCTTTTTGCTGGTGGTGGACAGAACCGAATTGGAAGGCCAGCTTTACGATACTTTCAGCGGCGTGGGGGCGGTCACTGAAGATAATGTACGGGCCAGGAGCCGCGAGCATTTGCGGGAGCTGCTGGCGGAAAATCATCGCTACGTGTTTACGCTGATTCATAAATTTTCCATCGATCCTAAGAAAGAAACCGACTATCCGCTGATCACCGACCGCAGCAATATCATTGTAATTTCCGATGAAGCGCATCGCACCCAAGGCGGAACGTTTGCCCGCAACATGCGTTTTAACGGCATCCCCAATGCTTCTTATCTGGGCTTTACCGGTACGCCGATTATTAAAGATGAGCTGGAACTAACCCGGAATATTTTTGGTGAATATGTGTCGGTGTATGACTTTAAGCGGGCGATTGTCGATGGCGCGACCTTGCCGCTGCGGTATTTGAATCGCGGCGAAAAGCTGGGCATTGAAAACCCAGACCTGGACGAGCGCATGGCCGACATCATCAATGATGCAGAACTGGATGATGATCAGCGTCGAAAACTGGAAAGGGAATTTAAGCGCGATTACCCAATTTTAACTTCCGAAAGTAGATTGGCGGCGATTGCCAGGGATTTGGTGTGGCATTTTAATGATCGCGGTTATCAGGGCAAGGCCATGTTTGTGGCGTTGGATAAACCGACGGCAGTACGAATGCATGATTTGGTCACGAAATATTGGCCGCAGTATGTCGCCGAATTGAAGCAGCGTATCGCCAAGGCTGAAGATCAGCAGGAAGAGCTAAAACTTAAGCAGCATTTGAAACGAGTTGAAGAAACCGAAGTTTGCGTGGTGGTGAGTAGCGAGCAAAACGAGGTGCAGAAATTTGCCAAATTGGCTTTGGATATTGAGTTACACCGAAAAAAAATGGTGGCTCGGGATTTAGAAACGGAATTTAAGGATGAAAATAATCCGTTTCGGTTAGTAATTGTCTGCGCGATGTGGATTACCGGTTTTGATGTGCCTTGCGTATCCACGGTGTATTTGGACAAGCCCATCAAGGGCCATACCTTGATGCAAACCATAGCCCGCGCTAACCGGGTTTATGACGATGAAAAGGAAAACGGTCTGATTGTTGATTATGGCAATGTCTATAAACAACTTGAAAAAGCCTATTCCGTTTATGGCGAAGCAGGCGATAAGGGCAAGATCAAGATCGATGATGAGGACGAAGATTCCGGTCAACCTGTTGAGAAACTGATTGAACTGGTCAGCGAGTTATCCAACACCATTTTGGTGGTTCGTCAATTCTTGCAGGACTTGCAGTTTGATTTGGATAAGTTGATTCATGCCGACAGTGCGCTAGAAAAATTGAGTCAATTAAAGCTGGCCACTAATGCGGTTTGTCTAAATGAAACGACACGCACCCAATATGAAGTAGCTGCGCGTGATGTTTTCCGTAAGTACAAGGCTGTCTATCCAGAACCTGAAATTAAACCGTTTTTGAAAGACTTTAATGCGATTGAGGCGATTTACGATCAGCTTAATCAGAAGACTATGCAGGCTGATATTTCCGATGTTATCCGCAGGCTACAGCGGGAGGTGAATATCAGCGTTACCACCCGCGACAATGAGGTGCGTGATGTGGATTATGTTGATCTAAGTACGTTAGATTTCGATAAATTGCGGGCCGCGTTTGCTAAGTCCAATCAAAAGAATGCCGTTGTATTTGATCTTCAAGAAGCCATTCAGAAAAAGCTGGAGCAAATGGTTCAGCAAAACCCGATTCGGTTGGAGTTTTACGACAAATACCAAAAGATTATTGAAGCTTACAACCAAGGCAAAGATATTCAGGCGGTGCAAAAAGCCTTTGATGATTTAAACGATTTTATGCAAAACGACTTGGCGCCGGAAACCGAACGGGCGATGCGCGAGGGGTTGGATGAAGAAACGTTGGCGATATTCGATTTGCTGAAAAAACCGGAATTAACCAAAGCAGAGCAAGCAACCGTTAAAGAAGTTGCCAAACAGACTTTGGATACTCTAAAAGCGGAAAAACTTAAAATCGAACGCTGGCGTGAAAGCACCCAAGTTACCGCCCAAGTAAAAACTATCATCGATCACAGTTTACAATGGTTGCCGCAAGAAACTTATCTGGATGAGGAGTTGGATATTAGAAGTCTGTTGGTTTACCAGCATATCTATGCCAACTATCAGGGCGCGGGGTCTAGCCGGTATGGATACTTTTAGAATTGGCAAAGAGCTTCTCAACTGAATCTGTCATTTTGGCGACCAGTGTTTTCGTTTTGTTTGCCTGGGTGAGTCAGCCTTAGATTCGTTATGATTTTGGTCCGCAGGTGGTCTGTGGTCAGGAAACGTGCTCGAGGGCTTTGGCGAAGAATGCGGATTATTGTGGTCGTGGGATGGGAATGGCCTATTTGACCAATATCGCTGATTAAACGCTGGCGCGACTTCTATTGGAATGGCATTTTGACGTTGTTGTGCGGCAAGCGCTTGTTGCTCTTCGGCAATGGCAGTTCGACGTTGTAACTCTAAGCTTTCTTGCCGATCCGATTCGATTTTTCTTTGTTTTTCTAATTCGTTGCGCGCAGCTTCCTTGATGGCTTGCTCTTGCTTCCACGCTTGTAATTGTGCTTTGGCTTCTTCAGCGCGTTGCGGATCGATTAGTTTTATTTCGACAATATTCTGGATGGCGCCAATCTTGGGGCAGGGGCTGGCTTGATAGATAATTTTGCCTGACGCCAGTTCGCATTTGAATACTTCAGCATTTGCCGCGCCAGACAATGCCATCAGCAGTATAAGAATATGTCTGGTAATGCCCATGTTTGAATCTCAAGGTATTGATGCGTTAGTTTAAGCCGAATTTTACGGCTATCAATACTAGCTTCAAGCTTAATCGTTGGTGAATGAATTATTCATAGAATCCAATGTAGGGGCGAATAAATTCGCCCCTACATCCTATTTAAACGCTTCAAAGCCAAACAACGCTGAATAGATACTTGGTGAATAAGTGTGAACGGATAATTTTTTAGAGGTTTTCAATGCTAAGGCGAGCCAATACTTCTTGCCAGAGTTGCTGATAGGCGGTGAGTGAGGCACTTTTTTTGGTAAAGCCGCCCAAGGGCATGCGTTCCAGGCCCATACGCTCAATGTCGCTGGCATAGGGAATGGCGGTGTTTAATATGGTTGGGTATTTATCGACCAAGCTGAGCATGATGTCGCGGTGCATTTTTTTGCGTCGATCGACCATGGAAAAAAACGGCAGTACCGTTAAATCATGCAGTTCGTGTTCGTGGATAAATACACTGAGTTGATCCAAGGTTCGCAAAGATAACGTGGTCGGGATGATGGGCGATAACAGCATGTCGGCGGCTTCAAACACCGCTTCGGAAAGCAGCGAGATATTCGGCGGGCAATCTAAAAAAACAAAATCGTAGTCGTCAGCCAGTGGCTTGATGAGTTTTTTTAATTGTCGAGTGGGTTTTTTGCTGGCGTCCAGCACTAAATCGAGGTTTCTGAATGAGAAATCGGCGGGTAATAAATCCAGATTGGCAAAGTCGGTGCCTTTAATCAGGCCGTCTAGCTCGCGTTTACCGGCGATTAAATCTTTGCTGCCACCTTTGATTTTGGGTTTGATGCGAAAGTAATAGCTACTCGCTCCTTGTGGGTCCAAATCCCAGACTAATGTTTTATAGCCTTCATTGGCGGCGATGTGTGCCAGATTGACGGCGCTTGAGGTTTTGCCGACGCCGCCTTTGATGCTGTAAACCGCCAATACTTTCATGGGTGTTTCCTGTGGGGTTTGTTGTTTGCAAATAATGTGGCAAATGCCTGTTGGGTTTCTGTACTGGCAAATTCGGAAAACCGGGCGGTAAAGTGTCGGCGAGCGTGATATTTGCGAGTATCCAGTTCTTGAATAAGTACGCCCATGGCCAAAAAGGTATTGGCAGGCGTGTTTAAGGTGATCATTTCTTCGCTAAACACGCGTAGATTGCTTTCTTGCACAGAATAATCCTGAAAATCTCCCAGTACCTCTTGCAGGTTTTTTAAGTTTTTAATGAGGTATTTTATTTGTTCTTCCGGGTACAGCGATTGGAAAAACTCCAGTAAGTAACGCAGCTTTTTACAGGTTTTTCTTAATTCATGTAAGTCTTACGGCGGCGAGTATGGGGTAATGTCCTGACCTTCTTTTAATACGCGGTTAAACATTTTCCAGATTCTGTGATCGGCCAGTTCTTTGATGTTAAGTTGCGCATTGGCTTCGGTAGGTTGTTTATTGGAGGGTTCTTTTAGATAAAGTTCCCAGTCCGCCAGAGTGTTTATGTATTTGTCGGAACGCAGTTTTTTTGCCAGTTCTTGATGGGTCTTTTTTTGTGTGCCGAGTAAGAAATCATGCAAAGGATTTAAATCTTCGCGAATGGACTCGGGCAGGCTGTTTTTATAATGCTCAAAATTTAACAGGTGTACATCCAGGTCGCGGGTCGGGCCGGTGATTTGTCCTAGCCAGGAGAAAAAGTCTCTAAAACGACCACTAATATTGTTGGGTAATACGCCTTTGAGCTGACTTAAGCCAGAACGGGTTCGTCTGACGGCGACTCTAAAATCATGCAGAAATTCGCTGTCAAGATCAGTAATCACGCCTTGTTCATTAGCCTTTATGGTGTTGAGGAGGTGGCTGTAGAGGTATTTGCAAGCAATATCAGCACGTAACTCAGGGGCTAAATCGATGTTGAGCTTTGATGAGTAATCGTAAGCTTTACGGCCGTTGAGCTGCAATGCAGCAGGCAGTAGCGAGTGTTTAATAGCTGTCAGCTCAAACGGCGGGCTGATAAGTGTTTCAATGAGATGTTCGCTGGCTTTGTCATAGCCTTTAACTGGATACACAAGTAAACGGTCGGTAAGTTGTTCATAGTCTTCAATTACCAAGCGGACGACGATTTTTTGATCATCGTTAAGAATATTAAGTTGAATGTCTTTAAAGTTAAGCGTGCAAAGCGGTAGTAAAGCGCGCATTTCCAGAATAGGCGCTAAATGCTGTTGCAAGGTGTCGTTAGGGAAGTCTTTTGCAAATACCGGTACGCCGGCAAGCTCTGTATTGACAAGGTCGCGACCATCAGCCAAATCGATTAAAGCCAGCAAAGATGAAGTTTTTGATTGGGTCAATTCACAGCTAATACCGGCCGAATACAAGCGCCAGTCAAAACTGTCGTAATAAGTTCTGTGGCAGTCATGCCTGGACAGTAACTGTAGATTGGTTTTATTGTCCAGTTGGGCAATAAATGCTTCAGCAGTCAGGTGGCTGGGGAATTCAAAAGATAGCGGCATCTGGATACCTGAATAATGGCTGGCGGTGAGCAAAATCCCCAAGATAGCAAGGCTAAGTTAAGGTTTTATGACAACCTGTAGTTGAATTATGTGGCGTAACCCTTTTGGACGCAAACGCTATCTACTGTCAAACAGGTTTTGTTTTTGTCATAATACTGTCATCTTGCTTTATGATAATAGCGATAGTTAAATCAACTCAGGAGTAAATAATGCGATTATCAAACAAAACAAAGTCCCTGCTAACTGCAATGGGATTTGCCGCTGCTAACTTGATCAATGGGGCAGCCTATGCTGCTGCAGAGGTTGATGCGAATCTGCCCGCATATCAAAAAGCCAGCGGTGTGTCTGGTAATTTGTCTAGTGTCGGTTCCGATACGCTGGCTAATTTGATGACTTTGTGGGCAGAAGAGTTCAATCGTCTTTACCCAAACGTTAATGTTCAGATTCAGGCGGCTGGATCGTCAACCGCGCCACCGGCACTGACTGAAGGCACTTCAAATTTGGGCCCAATGAGCCGGGAAATGACCGATAACGAAGTTGAAGCCTTCGAAAGCAAATATGGCTATAAACCAACCGCTATTCCGGTTGCAATCGATGCACTGGCGGTAATGGTTAATAAGGATAATCCCGTTAAAGGCTTGACCGTCGAGCAAGTGGATGGAATTTTCTCATCAACGCGTAAATGCGGTGGGGACAAGGATATTGAAAACTGGGGTGATGCCGGTGTTGCTGCGTGGGGCGCGAAAAGCATTCAGCTTTATGGACGTAACTCGGTCTCCGGTACTTATGGTTACTTTAAAGAACATGCTTTATGTAAAGGTGACTTCAAAAGTAACGTCAACGAGCAGCCCGGCTCTGCCTCTGTAGTACAGTCGGTCACTACTTCAGTTAACGGTATTGGC
>JAUYMX010000298.1 GCA_030699345.1 Methylococcaceae bacterium | reverse complement strand
AAGCACTGAGTTAGTCGAGGTTAAGCTGGCGAACTATGCCGGTAAACGTAAAGTACTGAACATTGTACCCAGCCTGGACACGCCGACTTGCGCAGCGTCTACCCGTAAATTCAATCAAAAAGCATCGCATCTGGATAACACCGTGGTGTTAGTCGTTTCTGCTGATTTACCTTTTGCACAAAGTCGTTTTTGTGAGACTGAAGGCTTAAAAGACGTTATTCCCTTATCTACTTTTCGGTCCAATTTTGCTGAAGAGTACGGCGTCAAAATTGCCGATACCTTGCTAGCCGGACTGACTGCCCGCGCTGTTGTTATCATTGATGAAAATGACCAAGTAATTTATACGCAACTGGTGAATGATGTCGCGCAAGAACCAGATTACGAAAGCGCGTTAGCAGCACTTTAAAGCTAGGTTGTTAAATAAATATTAATTTTAAGCGCGTCTTCCGGCATATCCACGACTTAGTGGTTTGCCGGAATTCATTGCACGTTTAGTTTAAATTTCTCGAACTAACCCTATTTTTGGCTGAGCGTAGTCGAAGCACACCTTAAAACTCCTCCCACTCTTGATTGTTGCTGGCTACTTTTTGTGGTTGGGCTTTGGCTTTGGTAGGCGTTGTCGCGATGTTTTTGGCTGTAGGATAAGTAATAATTTTAGATCGTCCAGCGCCATGGCTATCGACTATAAATTGTCCGACGGTACTGTTTAAATTTTGGGTTTGTTCCTCCAGCGATTCAGCAGCGGCTGCGGCTTGCTCGACCAAGGCGGCGTTTTGCTGGGTGACATCATCCATTTGGCCGATCGCCAGATTGACCTGCTCAATACCCGATGTTTGCTGAACTGATGCCGAGGCGATTTGGGACATGATGACCGTGACGCCGCGAATGGAATTGACGATGTCTTCCATAGTTTTACCGGCGTGAGTCACTAACCGGGTGCCATCTTCAATTTGTTCTACAGAATTACCAATCAGGGCTTTAATTTCGCCAGCTGCGGCCGCCGCGCGTTGTGCCAGGTTACGTACTTCTCCAGCCACCACAGCAAAACCACGACCTTGCTCACCGGCACGCGCGGCTTCTACAGCAGCATTAAGCGCCAGAATGTTGGTTTGGAAGGCAATGCCATCGATTACCGAAATAATATCGACAATTTTGCGGGAAGATTCATGGATCGATTCCATGGTATCGACGACCTGCCCTACAACTTCGACACCTTTCCCGGCAATTTCAGTGGCGCTGACGGCAAGCTCATTGGCGTGCTTGGCATTGTCAGAGTTATGCTTCACCGTGGAGGTTAGCTCCTGCATGCTGGCGGCGGTTTGCTCCAGGCTGGATGCTTGCTCTTCAGTCCGATGCGATAAATCATTGTTACCGGCAGCGATTTCCTTGGAAGCCATGCTAATACTAATGATGGCATCTTTAATATCGCTAATCGATTGTCGTAAATTACCTACCGTAGCGTTGGTACTGTCTTTTAGCTGCCCATAGGTGCCTGCGTAGTCTTCATCGATAGTTGATGTCAGATCACCGGAGGACAACGCATCCAGCACTCTAGCCAAGTCAGCCAAGCTGGTGGCGTTGGTGGCCAATAACTTATTAATACTTTGAGCTAATAATAATGAAAAACCTTGTTTGTTCTGTTCAGACACTTGATGGGTGAAATCTCCGGCAACCGCCGCGCCAACAACATTGGTCACTTCTTGTTCAATTAATATTTCAGCGGTTCGATCCAGCCATTCGACCACGGTGCCAAGCCGTTGACCTTCGGCATCAGTTATAGGGTTAGCTGTTAGCGAAAAAATATGTCCGGCAATGTTAATTTCAGCTTTATGAGTGCCGACTAGGTTTGCCAGCATGCCTTTTTGGTGCGCAGGATTTTTATGAAAGCTATCAATATTGGCCCCCATTAGCTTATTGACATCAAAGTGAGGCAGTGATTTTTTAATATCTGTTTCTGCAGAGTGCAGCATTCTTAGCACAGCCGGATTCATATAAATGATGTTACGTGCGCTATCAGCTACCATGACATTAACGCTGATGTTATCCATCGCCATTTTCAGGCGCGTGCTTTGTTCTAACAGTTGTTGATTTGCGGATATGCGCTCGAGCAATTGCTGTTGCATCATTTTCATCGAATGCAGCATGCCACCGTTAGCATCCTTTTGAGTGGTCACGATATTAGTGCTTAAATCACCCTCGCCAATTCGTTTCGCCAGGAACGCAACTGTCGCTGATTCCACGCCTTCAATACGTAATTGGACGGCTAAAAAAACCAAAATGACTGATTCAAATACCACGTAGGCCGCATGAAGCAGTACCACACCCAAATTGGCACCATTTCGAAATATCCAAACATCCTGCTGAGCCGCTTGTAAAAAGTTACATGACAAATGGTGAACAGCAATCAATGCCGCTGCGAAGACAATTGCCCGCCAGTCTCGATAAGCTAATAAAAATGCAAGAATCACAAACACGCCAAAGTGCATTTCTATGAGCCCATGACTGGCCTGAATTTGGATCGCGATTTGAATGACAAATGCACTCGCCATGGCCAGTCTGGAGAGCAACGTGCCTGGCGATGCTCGCCATATCAAGAAAGGCATGACGACCGCAGGAATACCTACCGTTAAGCTGAATGCTATTTCTTCATATATAAAGCCCACGATGACAGTCACCATAAACACAAAGGTAACTGTCGCCATCATTACCCCATCAACTTTAGTGCGGATGGGTTTTAATAAATCTTCTTGGTCATTCATTAGAGTGTTCCCTTAATATGATTTGTGCATGCCAGCCCTAGTGGCGTGTCCAATATGGCCCAGCCCAATACACAAGCGCTGTAAACAAGCCATGTGAGAAAAATGATAGTTAGTATTAAATCCTTACCAATACAAACGCTAGCCGCATTTGTTTTTGCGGATAAATAGGGTGGCTGATTAACAGTAGACATTACAGCTCCTTTCTAAGTTAGAGGTATCAGGGCTTAGTTTTTTTAGTTAGCTAAGGCTTTTAAACCAGGCCATTGGTATAAGAATTTAGAAAACTCATCTGCCGGCATCGGTCGACCGAATAAATAGCCTTGCACTTCGTTACAGCCATGCATTTTTAGAAACTTTAATTGTTCTTGGGTTTCTACACCTTCTGCAATGACATCAAGTCCCAGGCTATGAGACATGGCGATAATAGCCAATACGATGGCGGCACTATTGGGATCGGAGGCAATGTCGGCAACAAATGATTGGTCAATTTTTAAACGATCAATCGGGAATTGCTTCAGATAGCTTAACGAAGAATAGCCGGTGCCAAAGTCATCAATAGAAATTTGTACACCGGCTTGTTTAAGTGTTTTGAGTGTTCTTAATGAGGTGTAAACATCTTGCATAGCCACGCTTTCTGTCAGTTCTAAATCCAAAAACCTTGGATCCATTCCTGTCTCTTTGAGGATGTTGGTAACCGTGGTGCTTAAGTTGGCCTGTTTAAATTGATGGCTGGA
>JAUYMX010000290.1 GCA_030699345.1 Methylococcaceae bacterium | reverse complement strand
TAATTTCGGAAAAAATGAACCACATCATCCCCATGCGATAGGAAATTCCCACGCCATGATTGTACATACCCGTTTCACTTTCGACAGACTGTAGGGCAAACCATCCGCCTAACATTACAATAAACATGAGCAGCCCCACGTAAATCATAGTTGTGCCGATAGGCGAACCATTTAGAAAATTGGCCACCCCTGCAAGCATTATCATTAAACCAGCTGTCCCAACAATAGGCCAAGTTGCCTTGTGTGGAATATAGTAAGCGTCATTTGTAGACATAAAATCCTCTTTATTTTTTATTGGTTTTCAGTTCTGTCAAAGAATGTGTACGAAAGTGTAATTGTTTTGTACTGTGATGGCATTTCAGGATTAACCGCAAATCGAACAGGCAATGTCTTAGTTTCCTTTGGTTCAAATAGTTGTTCATCAAAGCAGAAACAAGTAATCGTATCAACAAAGCTACTGACAACAGCAGGTGAAAAACTATGAATCGCCCTCGCATTTATTGCCTTGTCTGTCTTGTTTTCAGCGTGGAAATTGACAGTATGATATTCACCTGGATTAACTTTTAGCTTTTGGGTTTCTGCATAGAAAACCATCGGCGTATTTTCATTCAAACTAGCAACAAACTCCACTGTTACCTCACGGCTTTTATCAACCTCATAAGCATTTTCCTTTGCTTGCTTAATAGCATCCGGTCTATCACGCTCGATCCATTTCCACTCGCAAAGCACATCATAAATTGGTACTAATGCATAACCAAAACCGAACATTGCGATTGCAACAATAATAAGGTTTCGCGCAAGTTTGATGTTCTTTTGAGATACAGACCGGTTCATGAAGACATTGCCTTAATCACAGACAAAATATATATCGCTGCTGCAATCAATACCAATACTACTGCAGTTAATATGTTTTTCTTTTTAGCATCCATCTATATATACCCTTGCTGTAACAGCGTGAGCGTGTCTTTATGCATAAAGACACGCTCACGGAAATACCCTAAAGGTGCTCAGTTGGTATCACTGTTGGCGGAGTAGTAAACGTGTGATAAGGCACTGGTGATGGCAAAGTCCACTCCAAGCCGTGCTTGTGTGCATCTTCCCATACTTCATCAGTAACTTTCTCGCCTGTACCGCCTCTGATTGTATCGATAACAATATAAAGAAACAGTAACTGACTGGCCCCAAAAATGAAGCCGCCGATACTGGAAATCATATTCCAATCTGCAAACTGAATGGCGTAATCAGGAATTCTTCGTGGCATTCCCGCTAAACCTAAAAAGTGCTGTGGAAAAAACAATATGTTTACAGAAATAGTCGATAACCAAAAATGTAACTGGCCTATTTTTTCGTTATACATATGCCCTGTCCACTTGGGGAGCCAGTAATAGCCGGCTGCCATTAAGATGAATATAGAGGCTGGCACCAAGGTATAGTGAAAATGAGCAACGATGAAATAAGTGTCATGATATTGAAAATCAACTGGTGCAATAGACATCATCAACCCGGTAAAACCACCCAGGGTAAATAAGACTACGAATGCAATTGAAAACAACATTGGAGTTTCAAAGGTCATCGACCCTTTCCACATTGTGGCTGTCCAATTGAATACCTTTACGCCAGTTGGTATCGCAATCAGCATAGTCGCGTACATAAAGTACAACTCACCCGCCAACGGCATACCGACGGTAAACATATGATGCGCCCAAACGATAAACGATAAAAACGCAATCGATGCAGTTGCATAGACCATTGAACTGTATCCAAACAATGGCTTACGAGCAAAAACAGGGATAATCGTAGAAGCGACACCGAAGGTAGGCAAAATCATTACATAAACTTCAGGATGCCCAAAGAACCAAAAAATATGCTGATAAAGTACTGGATCACCACCACCAGCTGCATCAAAGAAACTAGTGTGGAAAAACTTATCAGTTAACAACATGGTCACCGCACCTGCAAAAACAGGCATGATGGCAATCAGCAGAAAGCCGGTAATTAACCAAGTCCAGACAAACAGTGGCATTTTCATCAGGGTCATTGCCGGGGCACGCATATTCAAAATGGTAGCAATGATATTGATCGCTCCCATAATTGAAGAGATCCCCAACAAATGCACTGAAAACACAGCAAATGGAAAAGCTTTGCCCGTTTGCAATACCAGCGGCGGATACAATGTCCATCCACCTGCAGGCGCACCACCTTCCATAAAAAGAGTGCTGGCCAACATCAGAACACCTGCTACCAAAAGCCAGAAGCTCATATTGTTCATACGCGGCAGGGCCATATCCGGCGCGCCAATCATCATTGGAATCATCCAATTAGCTAAGCCAACGAATGCTGGCATCACCGCACCAAACACCATTACAAGTGCATGCATGGTGGTCATTGAATTAAAAAACTGGGGATCAACAAATTGCATACCCGGCTCAAATAATTCAGCGCGGATAATCATGGCCATAGATCCACCAACAAAAAACATAGCCAACGCAAACAATAAATATAGCGTCCCAATATCTTTATGGTTTGTGGTTATGATCCATCTCAAAATACCCTTGGCGGGACCATGATCGTGATCATCGTGATGATGATCATGTTCAGCAACTCCAGCAGACATAAGTTATACCTCAAAAAATATATAAAAAGATAGACTAAACCAATAAAGTCAATAACTTATTCTTAATCATCTTAATCATTGTAAACAGGAGTAATGACTATAGGCTGGATTTCATCACCTACACTGTTACCCAACTCAGGAGCATTTCTTATATAAGTTAACAACGCTGCCAATTGATCGTCTTTTAATTTCGAAAATGCTGGCATTCGGCTCGTTCCAGCCTGAATAAAGCCTATCAGAGGATCGATTGGACCTATTACTCTAGGACTTGCTGTTAAAGCAGGGTAAGTTCCTGAAATGCCTGAGCCATTGATTTGATGACAAGATACGCAATTTTTCAAATATACCGACGCACCTTTGGACATTAAGTCTTCACGAGAAAGGTCAGCTAAATCTACAGGCTCCTCCTGTTTTGCTAACGTCTTTTTGACCCAGGCATCGTAATCAGGTTGTTCCATTGCAACAACAACAATAGGCATAAAACCATGATCTCGACCGCATAACTCAGTACATTGGCCGCGGTAAGTACCGGCCTTAGGAATAAAAGTCCATTCTTCGTTTATGAAACCTGGGTTGGCATCTTTTTTCCAGCCCAAATCAGGTACCCACCATGAATGGATAACATCGGCAGCAGTAAATACGAAGCGAATTTTCTTGTTAACTGGTACGACTAAGGGATTATCAACATTCAACAAGTAGTGAGGCACTGAATGTGGATTCCCATTTGCTAATCGATGCGCCTTTTCACTGGCTTCATCAAGATGACTTTCAAACTTAATACCGTTATCAAGGTATTGATAATCCCAGTACCATTGTTTGCCTGTCACTTTGATAGACATTTCTGAATCTTGTACATCATCCAGTTCAATCACTGCTTTTGTTGCAGGAATTGCCATTGCTACCAATATCAGTGTGGGAATGATGGTCCAAATAATTTCAACAGTAGTGTTTTCATGAAATTGCGCGGCTTTATGTCCTTTTGACTTTCGGTGATGAAAAATCGAATAGAACATGGTGCCAAACACAGCAATGCCTATGAATACACAAATCCATAAAATCAGCATATGCAAATCATAAATATGATTACTGACCTTTGTGATCCCTTCCATCAAATTGAGCGGGTACTCTGCTTGCGCGCCTTGTTGACTCGACGCCAATAAGGTCAACCCTGCAAACAGTTGCTTTGTTTTCTTCACGGAGCAGCCTCCAAATAGTAGTTATAAACTGATGTATGC
>JAUYMX010000289.1 GCA_030699345.1 Methylococcaceae bacterium | reverse complement strand
GCGGTTTAGGCGTTGGTAAAATCATCAATGAACATTTCAATGTTGAATTGAAAGGTTTTTATCAAGGTTTAAGCACTGATGGCGGTCGTAATGGTCGTTGGGATTTAACCGGCGGTACTGCTGATGCGCAATACTTTATTTTTCGTGACAAATTCTCACCGTATACCGTACTTGGTTTAGGTGCGATGAACAGCAGCACCAATGGCGATAGCGGCGTAGGCTTTATCGGTGAAGCGGGTGCAGGTTTTACTTACGAATTGCACGACAATTTCTTGTTACGTAGTGACGTTCGTTACCGTTATAACAATAACTTCAATGCAGATCTTCAACCAGGCACTAATGAATTTCATGATTTAGTTGTTAACGTTGGTTTTGTTGTGCCATTGGGCGCAAAACACCATGCAGCGCCAAAACTTGACGTGCCTGTTACTCCTGCAGCAGTTGTTGCTCCAGCACCAAGTTGCTCAACTCTGGATAGCGATAATGACGGTGTTAACGATTGTAACGATGCTTGTGCAGGAACTATTGCTGGCGCCAAAGTTGATGTTAACGGTTGCCCAGTAAGCTTGGAATTGAAAGGTGTTAACTTCAAAGTTGACTCAGCGGTATTGACGCCAAATGCAAAAAGCATTCTTGATGGTGTTGCACAAAACTTGATTAATTTCCCACAAAAGAATGACATCGAAGTTCATGGCCACACTAGCAGTGAAGGTTCTGACTCGCACAACCAAAAATTGTCAGAACGTCGTTCACAATCCGTTGTTAACTACCTGAAACAAAAAGGTGTAACTAACAGATTGACTGCAAGAGGTTATGGCGAAAAACTTCCTGTTGCTGACAACAGCACTCAAGAAGGTCGTGAATTGAATCGTCGCGTTGAATTGGTATGGTCAGCTAACTAAGCTTTCCCGCCGTTCGAAAAAAAACCGCCACTTGTGGCGGTTTTTTTTGCCCAAAAAAGCGTCTTTGGACTTTTATACAGCATCCTCGTCGGGTAAATAGACAATCTCCGGCAACACCAACTCCCAGTTATTGCAACGCAACTTTTCAGAATCTCCCTGTTTTGCCTGTCTTACCAGAATCGCTGCAACTTGCACGGCGATGATTTTGCCCTTGGGCGGCTTAAACGCCTGCGCCATCCTTGTCACTGTTACGCCGTTTAAGTCCGCTATTTCCCAACCAAATTGACCATCACTTCTGACGCGTAAAATCAATTCACTACCGTAGTCCAGATTTGCAATAGCTTTATGGATAGGTTTATCCGGCGCAAAATAGCCCGGCCATGACAGCACAATGTCTGCTTGGTCGGTGATTAAAATGCGTTGATTCAAATGCCGATTTTCTAATTTAAGATTAGGTTGCGATTTAAGACAAAGATCTTGGCAATCACGGATAAATGCATGTCGACCACCTAGCCTTAAGCACAAGGTCAATGTTTTGCGGGCGCGCGTCATTGCAACATAAAACAAGCGCCGTTCGTCATCATCATCATTATTCTGCTGCCAACCACCCGCGTCCAAAATTAGCACATGATCGAACTCCAAGCCTTTGGCGCTGTGAGCGGTTAGTAACGACAATGGTGCATGGCGATTATCGCTAGCCGCAGCTTGGCAGCCGGAACCAAATTCATAAAGTGCTTCGATGACATCTGTAACTACCGGCTGGCTGCCAGGTGTCGCAGATTCAAGCTCGATAATAAATTGCGCCAACATTGCACGATACGGGTGCTTGATTAGATTGGTAACTCCTTGACCATAGCAGCGTCTGAACCAACGTGATAGCGACCCCCAACGCAACAGTATTCGCGGTTTCTGTGCTTTGCGGCGCTGATTATTTAACAGCGTCAGGAGGCGATGACCTTCCCGCGTGTGGTGCAGATTTAGCAGGCTTTTCTCTCGCATGAGCTTCACCGGAATGCCTTGTAGGCGACATAATACCGCCATCGGCTCCAGTGCATCCCAATGTCTGGCAATTACCGCACAGCGTCCCCAATGACTTAGTTGACCTGAATTTTCCAACGCATTCAGTCTCGATAGCTCGGCGAGCGCGATTTGGACCTCACTGGAGATGTGCGGTGGTGATTCGATGATATGGACTCGCCCTTGCGCTAAACTGTCCAACGCTGCAAAATCGCCGCCATCCGCGGCGTTGCGTCGGGCATGATTGATTCTAATCGCGTGCTCGGTTTTCATGCGCTCCCGTGCTGGAGCGATAACTCGATTGGCGCAGTTGATGATATTTGTCGTCGAGCGGTAATTCTCGATTAGATAATAAGTGTTGGCCTGATAATCGTGGCTAAACTGCTTGATAAAACGGACATTAGCACCGCCAAAAGCATAAATATTTTGATCGTCATCACCCACCGCCAGCAATGACAACTTATCTTCTTCACTATTCAGCGAACGTCCGGCCAATGCGCTGATCAGATCGTAATGTTCGGCGTTGATGTCCTGATATTCATCAACCAGCAGATAGCGCAAGCCGGATAATAATCGGTCGCGTTGACTTGCCGGGCCGATGTCGTCACCGAGTTCGGATTTTCTCAATTGTGCGGTGGCGGTTTTAATCACCTCTGAAAAGTCCACGCTTTCGCCGCGTTCTGTGGCTACCGCATAACTGGTGCCGGTTAGGCGCATTGCCAAACCGTGCAGAGTTTGCACCGTCACGCCCGCGGCATCGGCACCGACCAATGCCCATAAGCGTCGTCGAATTTCTATAGTTGCCGAGCGGTTGTAGCACAGCACCATAATGTCTTCCGGCGGCACCATACACTCACGCAGTAACCAGGCGACGCGATGCACGATAATCTTGGTTTTGCCGGAACCGGGGCCTGCCAATACCAAGTGACTGCCTTCCAGCGGCGCAGCCACGATGGCTTGTTGTTCGGGATTTTGTAGATCGATAAGAATGCGTCGATGCGCGGCCTCGGTGGTCGCTATTTCCAGAATATCCTGACGACCGGCAAAGTAGCGACGCACAAATTCGTCTCTGTCCAGGCCGAAGTAATCAACAATAAACGCCATGGCCGCTTGAATTTTGCCCAATGCCAGCCGGGCGTATTCGGCCATCACATGCACCTGGATGATTTTGTCTTTGTAATGTACAGCAAGCTCGGCGTAATCGGAGTTCTTGAATTGCCTGCGTCTGGCGTCGGCATTAAGTTGGATGCTCATCGCGGCACGAAATACCGCTTTGCCGCGCGCCAGATGTAATACTTCGTTGGTGTCCAAGTAAATCAATGCCGCCGCCAACGCCACATTCCAGTCGTGGACATCCTCTTGTAAGGTCAAATCAGCTTGCAAGGCGGCTTCTAAATCGCCTTGTTTGCAGGTAACCAGCAGATTATTGCCTTGCCGGTGCGTAACAAAATAATTGACCAGAGCTTGAGCCAGCCGCATGCGTTTGTGACGGATGATGTCAATGTCTTGCCAGCTACGTTGTAATTTTAGGTAGCGATTATCTTGTCCGGCTGGGCGCAACGCGAAAAAACCACGCTGACCGGTACCGCCGCCAAAGGCCTCGGCAAACGATTTCAGTAGCCGCGACAACTTGTCGGGTTCCAGTTCAACGCCGGCATCTCGGCGCAAGGTATCGCAGAGCCGCCGAACGTTGAGTATTTGCCATTGCTTTTGATCGGCATCGGGTGCAGCCTCACGCAAACTGGCGATTAACGCATCCTCCAGTTTGCGTAAAGCTTCCAGCCGATCCGATGTGTCGGGATCGCGGTATAAGGTCACGCCGATTTCGGTGTCGTTCGATACCAATTTGAATCGGTCCAGCTCGCGCAACATGTTCTGTACTTCAAGAGAATTGCGGCCGGTGGCCAGCATTAAATCATCGGTGCTGATACCTTCGTCGTCTTCGCTGTAGAACAATTGCGAAAGCAGGGTGACGTATGGCTCGATGTCAGTATTCGGCCCTAATTTTTTCTCCAACAAGACTCGGGCTTCATCGATACTGGTAACCTGTAAACTGCCCGGAAATAAGCGGGTATGATTTTCCTGGCGCTCCAGCAAACGCGCTTCTTCCAGCCAAGCCACGGCGATACGGACTTTGGTATCGGCATCGTTAGCGTCAGGATCAATGCCGTGTTTGTCCGGAATTTCCAATAGGATTTCACCGCTGGTAACCACCACCGAACCTTCGCTGCGGTCTTTACGCTCAATGCTGCGCAGTGCTTTTAAAATGGCGTAAATATCGTGCTGAGTCAGCCGTGAATTGCGCAACAAACGAAACTGCACATCCAGGTCGGCATCGTCGTAGAGCAACACGCAACGCGCGGGATCTTGATCGCGTCCGGCGCGCCCCGCTTCTTGCAGATAATTTTCTAGCGAGCCCGGCGTATCCAAATGCACTACCAAGCGCACGTCGGCTTTATCGACGCCCATGCCAAAGGCATTGGTTGCCGCGATAACGCGCAACTCGCCTTTGATAAAGGCTTCCTGTACCTGACGTTTTTGTTCCGGCGGCATGCCACCGTGAAAATAGCCGCAATCAAGTCCAGCTTGTTTTAAAAACTCGGCCATTTCCTCCACGGTTTTCTGGCGGGCGCAAAAGATGATGGCGCCGCCTTCGTCGCGTAAAGTGTGCTCCAGTAAACGCAGCACTTCCGGATATTTGGCTTGTGCGGGCACGGCATGGACTTCGTAAAGCAAATTCTCCCGGCGAACGCCGCCGGACAAAGATTCTAAGGTGATACCCAAGCGCTTATGAAAATGCTCGACAATGTCATCTACTACATCCGGTTTGGCGGTGGCGGTAAAACAAAATACCGGCGATGGCTTATCTTTTTGTCGGTTCTTGATGAAATTCGACACATATAAATAATCGGGGCGAAAATCGTGTCCCCATTTTGATAAGCAATGCGCTTCGTCGAAAACCCAGGCACCTACTTCTCTGTGCATCAGTGCTTTGGTAAAGGCGACGCTTCTAAATTGTTCCGGCGCAACAAAGATTAAGCCCAAATCGCCCAATCGCAACTTGTCCAACATCACCCGTCTTTCCAACGGATTGAGCAGGCTGTTGAGATAACCGGCGCAGGTGATGCCGCGCCCTTCCAGATTATCAACCTGATCTTTCATTAACGATTGCAACGGCGAAATCACTACCGTCAGACTGCCGTTCCGATAATAACTGGCCAATGCGGGCAATTGAAAACATAAGGATTTGCCGCCGCCGGTCGGTAAAATCGCCAGCATTGACGTGCCTGAAAAGCCGTATTCGACAATGGTTTGTTGCAGTGACTTACCATCGGCAGTGGCAGGCGTTGGCCGAAATTGGGTTATCCCCGGAAAATATCGGGGTAGCAATTGCAGGAGATCATGCTGTTCTTGGCACCAGTTGCAATCGGCATCGCCGCAAGGCACATCGCGCAGAATCTTAATCAGCTCGCGTGTTTTCGGAAAATTGGTACTCACCCACGGCGGCAGCACCGAATTACCGCCCGCTACTCGCAACCAAGCCAGCACATAAACTAAAGGTTTGTGCCATTGCGGGTCGGTCAAATAGTCGTTAAGCACCTGCTGCTGTCCGGTTTTGCAAACCTTGCCAGCGGTTGCTTGTTGCCACGCAGCTTGTGCCTCGGGTAAAGAAGGACGCAACGCGCGCCGTAAGGTGGCAAAGAAATTCGCTACACCTTTGCCGTTTTCCGGTGTCAGCAGAAAATGCAGGCACAAGGCCTCGTTTGGCTGTTCTAAGACCCGTTGGCTTAAGGCCTCACGCTGATCCAGAAATAACTCATAAGCCAGTTCGGCATCACGGACCGGGTCGTTACGCGTTGTGCTACATAGCTTGTAATCTTTGACCAAGCGGTGATACGGATTTTGCGGAAAAGCGACCGGCGATAGTTCCAGTGTGTCGACCAACGGCAATCGATGCAGTGTTAAATCGGGATGCAATACCGACAACGCAGGCTGATCAAAGGCAATAACGTTATGGCCCAGCACAAACGCCGCGCCTTCGGTGATGGCATCCAGTTGGGCGACAAGATTGCTCGCCTTGCCGGGGATGTGCGCCCTGGTATCGGTGTCAGGCCGATAGGCACCGATTTCACGCAGCTTTAAACGGTCGTCGCGGGCAGTTTCAATGTCGATGCAAAGGCACTTGGCTCTGATAATGTCGGGTTGATGAGCCATTTTTAGATAAAAGGATTTATTGAATATTGAAAAGGGTGCAAGCGATTGTGATTGAAGCACAGATTTTGTCAGCCCAAGTCTAAACGCTGGCGCTGGGTTATATCAATCAGCTTGGTAATAATAGTTACTAACGAAATTAATAAGCGATCATGTCGAAAAATCGAAAACTATCTGGATACTGCAGTTTTCTATCTCGAAGTAAATGTTGAGAAGAGGTATTCATCTGGTTTCAAGTTTTAAACAACGATCAAACTGCAGATGGCCTTTTGTCATCCCGCCGCATTGCCGGTTAACGATTTAGACGAGGAGATAGATTTTGAAAACCCTATTTTTAATATTAATGACGCAACTGCTTTTAGCGAGCAACCTAGCGTTGGCTGAAGATTCCGTAACGGCAACGCAAGCCTTAGCAACGATGGATATTCAGGCAATGTCGAATAACGGCAAGTTGGAAATGACGCCGATTACTAGACCTAAAGAAGACATTAAATTAGATCAAAGGTTTCAGTCCGCGATAGTTGACGGCTTGAGCTATATAAAAAGCGAGGACCAAGCCAGCAGCGCAATTAATGAAATTTTCGATCCTATTTTGAAATACTTTGATGATAAATATCGCCGCAGCGACTTTAAAATATTTTCTGCGCACAGCAGTGAAGCGGCTTTGATGTATGCAATGAAAGGCGCGAGGGAACATGAAAAAGTGTTGGTTATTTCCAAAACCTGGGCCGAAGCCAATTACGCCAAAGGCTTTGCATTGTTTGAGCTGGGGCAGTTGGGCGAGGCCAAATACTATCTGACCAAGGCCTTGGCGCTATCGCCTTTTAATGCGACTTATTTGTTTGAATTAGGGCAAGTTTTGTTGCGTGAAAAAAACTGGCAGCAAGCGTAGATAACCTTTAAATCCGGCAAGCAATGGCTGTCACTAACGGAGCCCTCTGTCAAAACAATGCTGCAAGCGGGGCTTGATCGATCCATTGGTATTACGTTGATAGAAACGGGGCAACTGGATGAGGCGGAAGCTATTTATCGGCAACTCCTTGCCGAAAACGAAAACGATGAAAAGTCCCGTAACGAATTGGCTTATATCCAAAAACTGCGCAACGAGCGGAATAATTAGCGGGTAGGGTGTTTTCTATCTCGATAAAACAGACGAGGTAATAAACTATTCAGAACATAGAATAACCACGACCATTAGTCTAAATGAACAGGAGCGTTAACAAGCATGGATAAAAATCCAAACACCCGCAGCTATAACTTAAAAACAAGCACTGCGCTGTGTAATTTAAGTGATGACATCACCGAGATTATTAATAGCCACTTTGCCCAACCGGCAAGCAATGTGCAAAGTTTTAGCGGCAACAGCAATGTTAACCGGCGGCAAGTTGTGGAAACAAAAATCTGGCTGGCGATTATTCTGACACTCAGCAAAAAAAAGAATTATCAGGATAATTTGCTTTATAACAACTGGCGGCATGACGCGGAAGATAGCGAAAATACCGTTACCGCTGGAGGCCAGACCTTTAAAGTCAACCCGG
>JAUYMX010000287.1 GCA_030699345.1 Methylococcaceae bacterium | reverse complement strand
AAAGCAGCAATCTTTTGATATTCACTGCGGGTAGTTTGTGATTTCTGCTGAAATTAATTTTATGCAATGCTTAAGTTTTAAAAATCTCACCTAAAACTTTGCACATTCAAATAACCCAGCAAAATTGTATGACAAGCGACTTATAAGGTAAAACTTAAATCATGTTTTTTAAAATCCTTATTTGTCACTCAGCTCTGTAAAAAGTGCTATGGCCTCTTCAAGCTTGCTGTATTTGAATTCAAAACAATCGCATTGCTCAATCATCTCTGCCAATTTTTCAAATCCTTGCACACCCAGCACACTGTAATTAAATGCATTTTCAGCGGCGCTTAGCATTGCTCGTCCCTTGCTCAAAGGCGTTAATTCAGTTTCTGAATCTGGGGTATATTTTGGAAAAATCAATTTCGACGGAACTGCAGGTTGATTTGACAATCGAATGCTTTGCTCCGGTGCGCACATGTGGCTAATTGAGCCTTTCGCAGTACCGGTAACAACTTGTCCAAACTCCGCGCCAGGAGAAAATCGTTGAATAACATCGATAGATTGATTTTTTAAACTGACTGGCCGAGGCACCGGATAAATCTTCCCATCTGCCATAGACAACAACGTCATTTCATCCGAAAGCAGCCGCCAACCAGAGCAGACTAACGCCGCGCACAAAGTGCTTTTACCGCTACCCGGAGTTCCAGGAAATATAAACGCTAAGCCATTGCGCTCGACTACGGCGGCATGCATTATCAAATATTGATTTGAATGATTGGCTATGCACCAGTTTAAACCCCATTCAAAAAAGGCAGCGGCTTGCGCGTAAGGCAGCGGCTTAAACGGCATATAACCATCAAAATAGAAACTAACTTGCGGCCTTATGTAGCGCCGCAATTTTGACGATGAGGATAGTTCAACATGAAAATCAATAAAATCATTTTCATTAATTAATTGATAGGCACCATAAAGGCGTTGAATATGTTCGGTAACATCGGCAATTGACGAGGTTAAGCAAACATTAAAGCATCCCAATCTAAAGCGTAATCCATTTATGATTAGATGCTTTATTTGCCTTTTTGGTAAAGATTTTACGCTATTCACGCACTTTGCTTGGTAATGTTTAACAAATCTAGCGCGACAAAGCGATCGATAAAAACGTCCAAATAATTATTGATTTCCAGCCAAGATAAATCGGCAAAGTTTTTAACCAATTTTTTTAACAAGTCATCTCTGGACATTGTTTGAGTATTCAAACTACAAAGCAGTCCACCACTCATTTCATCTAGTAGATGCGTGTCGCCCGACAAATGATCATAAATGACATAGTCACCTTGCAACTGTATGCAGCTAATCTTAACTTTAACAGCAATGATATTGTTTGTTTTAGCATCACTTAAAAGCTCATCCATCATCAAAGCAATACCGTCCAATTATTTCCATGTTGCTTCAAGGAAAGACTCAAAGGTGTATCCTTTTGGAATGCTAAAGGTTCCTGCTGCCAAATCTCTTACATTTTGTTCTGATAATGCATAATTTTTAACAATTTTTGTATTCAAAAAAGCGGTAGCTAAATAAGATTCTTTTTTGTATTGATTGGTGTTATTTAAAATTTCTCTAAAAGTCACATCAGGACCAGTACCAAAAATACCTTTATAAGTTACCCCACCCGTAAAAGTGTAAAAAGTAGAAGACTGAAGCGTTTTTAACGTTGTTAAAGTAGTGCTACTGCCTATTTTAAAGTAGTTAGTATTAGAAGGTAATTGACTAACGGAGGTATAGGTAACTGACCCAACTTGAGAACCTTTTTCATCAAGAATACTTTCCACTTGTGGTTCATATTTATTACGATCGCCATACTTTATGCCGCCAATCCAAGAGTAAGATGCGTCTTTTTTAGGCTTTGCAATCAAATTGATGGTGTATTTTATAACCTTATTTTTATCTTTATTTTGAAGCTTACTCATGACAATACAAGTATCCCTGATTGTTGGAGCAGTCTCAGTCCATTTACTATCATCCCTTGTAATATAACTCTGAACATTACTCTGACTAGTAACACCACTAGATGTGGTAACCGTTGATGTTGTAGGTTGACCAGCAATTAACCCGGTAGATCCGACACCAGCTACACAACTGCCAGTACCGACATGAGATTCATTACCCGACGCACTTTCCGAAGCACACAAAGCTCCAAATACTGACCGACTAGATAAAGTTAACACTACCGGCGTTGTAATCCCTGCCCCTTTGATAAAACGCCGTCTGTTAGTTACGTCTTCTTCTGGTTTTACACTAACCTGAATTTCTTGCTCTTGACTGTTCATAATCTCTCACCTGATAACTGAATGCGTTAAAAACACTTAACAAAAACTATTAAATTTAACCCGAATAAACCTTAATCTAAGCCAACTCTAACAAATATTCTTATCTTTGTATATTCAAGATACATATTCTATCCATCCACTATTTTTATTTTATATTTCAACTTGTTATCTGCATTACGAACAGTCAAAATTTTTCATATTCCTGTCATTATTTGTTCGTTGCAGGTTTATGCTAATGGATAGCTTCCCTCTCAATCTATACAGAGACTGATTTAAATAATGTACAAAAGTTTTTTGTTGATA
>JAUYMX010000284.1 GCA_030699345.1 Methylococcaceae bacterium | reverse complement strand
ATGCTGGTTAAAGTGCCGGACGGCTAAGGCTTTGGCGCTGGTGGCGGTGAATTCATCCAGTACAAAATCGTCGCCAACATGCATCGCTAAATGAAAGCGGCGCTGAGGGATTTGATACCACTGTTCCGCTTTGGTTAATGTGCTGGGATAACAAGTCAGTGTCACCGGCGTTACTATTGCGTTTGCCTGCAAGGCGATGGCTGCGGCACCGCGTTGAAATCGATACGGCTTACCCGGAACTGAACGCGTACCTTCCGGGAAAATAATCATACAACCGCCGGATTTTAAGTAATCAACGCACTCAGCGATCATCTGTTCGGGATCTCCGTTGCTGATGTAGCCTGCATTTAATATGGGACCGCGCATGAAAGGATTATGCCACAGCCGGGCTTTGACAATACAGTTGGCCTGTTTAATTCGGCTGATCAAAAATACGATGTCTATCAATGTGGGATGGTTGGCGACAATTAATTGTCCGGGGCGATTTAACTTGTCTAAACCGTCTATTTCGTAGGTCATCACGCCAAGTCTGTGCATCAAGCCAATAAACACATAAAAACTGTAATGCACGACTTTTTGGCCGCGGTTGGCTTTTTGCCTGGATGTGCCGGGTAATAGAGAGAGAGTCGGGAACACTAATACCCATAACAAAAAACCGCCCACTCCAAAGATGAAAAAACTCAGCCCTGTTGCCAACAGCCGCCACAGATAGTTTATTTTTTTTGCCATACCCAGCTGTGTCTATGGTTGCCTAGTTGTAAAGACGGCTCATCCGTTATTAGGAATTGTAAAAAAGAGAATATTTGTAAGGCATGTTCGCCATCGTTACGATGTTCAGGTGAACGACATAGTTGCAATGGCAAACCGTCACCCGTCCAAGAAATTTTTAATGCCAAGGCACCACTGGTTTTGGCAGTGAGGGCAAACGGTAAGTATGGATAAAACTGAGATAGTGGCTCGTCATATAAAATGATCAGCACGTCATCATGGCCTTCCTGCAATAACCCCAGCGCTTCAATAAACGCCGGAGCGATGCCGTCTTGACCGGGGGCAAGCACGGTAATTTCTTGATGATTGCTATAGGCGATCGAAAACAAGCCGGAAATAGCGTTATGCACTGACAAGCTGAATGCAGTAGGTGAAATATCTTCGCCGCTTTGCATGTCTTTAAGCATTTCTAACGATTTATTAACTTCGCCATGTGCAGAGCTGAATACAATTGGCATAGCAACATCGCTATTAATACAGCTCTCTGCGGCATTAAAAACCGCTCTAGCTAAGGGACTTAATCTACGTTGCAGGAGCTTGGGCATCTTGCTTGATATAGGCGCTTGTTCAGGCTCAATAGCGTCTTGATTATTAAACCAATCGTGCCAATCCGGATGATATTTCATGCCGGGAACCCAGGCATTCCATTTCCGTATTACAAATTCAAATTCTCTCGATGCTGCCATCATATTAATCTATGTGCTTATCTATGCTTGACGGATAAAAAAAACCTTATACAATACGCGCTCTCAAAACGGAGTGGTAGTTCAGTTGGTTAGAATACCGGCCTGTCACGCCGGTGGTCGCGGGTTCGAGTCCCGTCCACTCCGCCAAAAAGAATTGGGACATAAAAAAACCAGCCGATGCTGGTTTTTTTATGTCCCAAATTTGCTTCAGCCAAGCTCAAATTTTTTAAAAATCACTGAAAAAAACTATCGTCGTCTAGCTGGTCAAGAGTGTCTTCTAGCGGCTCGCCTGGAATCACTTTTTCTTCCATTGCCCATTCACCAAGATCGATCATTTTGCAACGCTCACTACAGAAGGGCTTAAATTCTTGTTCAGGGCTCCATGGTACCGGACGGCGGCAAGTTGGACATTTGACCTGTAGTGTTGACTCGGACATTAGAAAAGGCAGCAGTTCAATGTAAATGGAATATCGTCGTGGCTTTGCGTTGGACGCTTATCATCTTCTGATGGCTTCATAAACCGGCTACTGCAGCGATGCTTGCCGCCGCTGATTTCGGCAAAACAAGACAAGGTTTTATCGACGCTTACTTTGATCAATTGGTACGGCTGGCCCCGGTCTAACGAGAACTGAAAAAAACCGGCAACGGCAACTTCTTGGCTAGGCGCATCGCTGTTACGGATGAAATTAAGAATCAGGTCAATGGCATTACGCACATCGGTAAACGGGCTGCTCCAGCGTTCTAAGTCTTTAAGCCGGGTGGGCTCATCCTGCTCCAGCCAATAATGGTATTCGGGTAAATCAAATGAACAAGTGCCGCCAGGTATAGAGCTACGTTGGGTAACACTCTGAAATAAATCACTTTCCATGACATTGATGCCAATTTTGCCATTGGCGGCATAGAGCTTTTGACTAATCTCGGCTAGTTGATCTAGCAAGTCATGAACTTTTTGCGTATCGACGCTTTGACTCGTGGCAATTTTATTGAGCACTTTGGCATGTCGGTCCAACTCTTTTAATATTTCTGATTTCAGATCATTACGTCTGAAAATGGACATAATATCGAGCAATGTTGCGATCGCTGCGCGCTTATCGGCAACGGTGGGGCCAGTTAAAAAGTGATTAAATTGTTGAAAGAGCTGTTCTAGCCGTATGAAAACCCGAATACGTTCGTTGAGTGGAAATTCATAGGTGATGGTGTTGTTCACAGACTGGATTATCCCGGCAGGCGCTTAATGAAAGGTAGGAATTGTGCAGTTTTTTAACCTGTTCCGCAAGCCTATCTTCGGCATCTGAGTTATCGATCACATCATCGGCATGGGTTGTTCTGAATGCCCGCGAGACTTGGCTGTCAATGATGGCTTGTATGGTTTCAGCCGTTAAATGATCTCGTTGACTGACGCGTTCAATCTGCGTTGCAACCGGACAATCGATCACCAGCACGCGGTCAACAAAGTCGGCTTTGCCCGACTCAAACAATAATGGGATAGCTATAAGGCAATAAGGTGTACTGAGTTTTTCAAGCGCTGTGGTGATGGTTTTGAAAACTAAGGGATGTAGGATGGCTTCAAGGCGTTGTTTTTGCTCAATATCGAAAAAAACTATTTCTCGAAGTGCGGCTCTATTTAGCGAGCCATCCGTGTTAATTACACTGTTGCCAAAAGCCAGTTGTATCTGGTTGAGTGTCGGCTGTGCCTTTTCCACTAACTGATGTGCGATTTGGTCCGCGTCAATAACAGGCACATCCATTGCCGCGAACAGCCGGGTAACCGTACTTTTGCCACAGCCTATGCCGCCAGTCAGGCCAACTTTTAACATTGGTTAAAGACCTGCAAAGTCCAAATAAAGTTGATTAATGGGTTCGCCCCATAACAAAGCGATCCAACCAGCAGCTGCTAAATAAGGCCCAAAAGGAATGGGAGTGGCGTGATCGCGTTTAACAAAAATAATCATGCCGATGCCGATCACCGCCCCGACCAATGACGACAAAATGATGATCATCGGCAGGGTCTGCCAGCCCAGCCAGGCGCCGAACACAGCTAATAATTTGAAATCGCCATAGCCCATGCCTTCTTTACCGGTTAATAGTTTAAATAATTGGTAGACGCTCCAGAGAATCATGTAACCGGTAATCGCTCCGATAATACTGGTATGGGTATCAGTAAATATACCAAACAGACTCAAGAGCAGTCCTAGCCAAAGTAACGGCAAGGTGATCGAATCCGGTAATAATTGGCTATCAATATCAATAAAGGTAAGAGCAATTAATGCCCACGTTAACAACAATGCAAATCCAGCCTGAAATGTATAACCAAAATGCCAGGCAACAATGATGGAGGCAATGGCGGTAAATGCCTCTATAACCGGATAGCGCAATGAAATAGGATGTTTACAGTTGGCGCATTTGCCGCGTAATAACAGATAGCTAAAAACTGGGATGTTTTGCCACGGTTTGATAGGCGACGCACATTGGGGGCAGCGAGATAGCGGTACGGACAGGTTGAACGGTTCGTTATTTTCCTGATCGGGAGGGAGTTGCAAATACTCCAGGCAGTCTTTGCGCCAGTTACGGTTCATCATCACCGGCAGTCGATAAATAACTACATTTAAAAAGCTGCCGACTAATAGTCCAATAATGCCGACTAAGCTAACGAAAAAAACAGGATTGTTTAACTGGATGTTTAGCTCTTGCATCATAAGGATTTTGGAAAAGAATTTGCGCTCTCTTCTTAAGAGAAGCGCGAGTTAAGACAGGAGGAAGAATAATTTAAGGCGTTATCCACAAATAAATGAAACAATCTAAATTTCTGGGTTTACCCCACAGCAGCGCCCATTTTGAATATTGGCAAGTACATCGCGACAATCAATCCGCCGACCAGAATGCCTAAAATAACCATGATAATTGGTTCCATTAAGCTACTTAAGTTGTCGACCAGGTTATCGACTTCTTCTTCGTAAAAATCGGCAACTTTCGCCAGCATCGCGTCCATAGAGCCAGATTCTTCGCCGATGGCCACCATTTGCTGCACCATGTGCGGAAACAAATTGGCCTGACTCATTGCAAACTGCAGACGTTGGCCGGTGGCTACATCTTCGCGCATCTTTAACACCGCTTCAGCATAAATGATGTTACCGCAGGCACCTGCCACTGATTCCAGGGCTTCTACTAAGGGCACACCAGCTGCTGACATCGTGGATAAAGTCCTGGAAAAACGCGCAATGGCTGATTTGTTTAAGATCAGCCCGACGACGGGTATCTTCAGTAACGTTTTATCGAGAAAATGATTAAATGGTCGTGAGCGTTTTTTGAAATAACCAAAGGTATAAACAGCACCAACCACGATGCCAATAACAATCCACCACCATTTCTGCATCCATTCAGACATATCAATTACCATGCGCGTAAATGCCGGCAAGTCTGCACCAAAGCTTTTGAAAAGATCTTCAAACACCGGTACCACAAAAATCAGCAAAATTGTGGTCACCACAAACGCCACTACAACGACTGAGATCGGGTAGGTCAGCGCCTTTTTGATCTTTTTCTTCATCGACTCGGTCTTTTCTTTATAGGTGGCGATTTTGTCTAATAGAGTTTCCAATACCCCGGCATGTTCGCCTGCCTCGACCAAGTTACAAAATAATTCGTCAAAATACACCGGCCGTTTGTTGAGGGCTTCGGCTAAGGTATCGCCACCTTCAATATCCGCTTTGATGCCCAACAACAACGCGCACATGCTGGGATTATCATGACCTCTACCGACAATATCGAAGGACTGTACTAAAGGAACGCCTGCCGAGAGCATTGTCGCCAGTTGCCGTGCAAAAATCGCAATATCACCTGGTGTAATCGCTTGAGTTTTAGCTTTAAAAAATGGTTTAGGTTTTTTCTTAAATTTGATGACGCGATAGCCTTGACGTCTTAGCTCGGTTTTAGCCACAGCCTCGCTTTTCGCGGAGATTTCCCCGCCCGCTTTTTTTTTGTTTTTGTCAGTTCCTTCCCAGACAAAATCCAGTTGTTCCGCTTGCTCTGCCATAGTTATTCCTTGGTTACTCGATCAATTTCTTCCAGACTGGTAACGCCCATCCGCACTTTATTCAATCCTGATGCGCGCAAATCGTTAATGCCTTCAGACGTTGCTTGATTAGCTAGTTGCATCGCGTTACCGCCTTCAAGAATGAGCTCGCGCATCTTTTCACTTAAGGTCATCACCTGATAAATGCCCACGCGGCCTTTATAGCCATTAGTGCAGTGATCGCAGCCTGGGCCAGCTTTAAATACTTTTAATGTCGACAATTCTTCTTGCTTAAAACCGGCCGACAAAAAGGCAATGTCTGGATAGTCTGCTGGCGTTTTACAATATTCGCACAACCGTCGAGCCAATCGTTGCGCCATAATTAAATTGACTGCCGACACAATATTGAAGGGTGGAATACCCATCTGCATTAAGCGGTTCAAGGTTTGCGGGGCATCGTTAGTATGCAGAGTGGATAACACCAAATGGCCTGTTTGTGCGGCTTTAACGGCGATTTCGGCGGTTTCAGTATCGCGGATTTCGCCGACCATAATAATGTCCGGGTCTTGCCGTAAAAAAGCCCGCAACGCTGTGGCAAAGGTTAGCCCTGCCTTAACATTCATATTGACCTGATTAATGCCTTCGACTGTGATTTCGACAGGATCTTCTGCAGTGGAAATGTTACGTTCCACACTATTAAGCAAATTCAGGCCCGTGTACAAGGTCACTGTTTTACCGCTGCCGGTAGGCCCGGTGACCAATACCAAGCCGTAAGGCTTATTGATAGCGCTCAAAAAGAGCTGCTGCTGTTCCGGCTCAAACCCCAGCTTTTCGATACCAATCTGTGCGCTGGTCGGGTCCAGAATACGCAGTACCACCTTCTCACCAAATAGCGTTGGACAGGTATTAACCCGGAAATCTATCGCCCGGTTTTTAGATAGGGTCATCTTGATCCGGCCATCTTGAGGCACGCGGCGTTCGGCAATATCCATTTTCGACATTACCTTGATTCTGGAGATTATTCTGCTGGCGATACTGGCTGGTGGACTGGCGATCTGATGCAAAATGCCATCTGCCCGATAACGAATGCGGAAGTTTTTTTCGTAAGGCTCCATGTGTATGTCAGACACGCCTTGCTTGATGGAGTCGAGCAGAATTTTATTTACAAAGCGAACGATGGGCGCGTCATCAATGTCAGAATTAGCATCGTTCCTGGTGTTATCTTCCTCGCCGCCGGTGATTTCCAGATTGTCCAGATCAGCATCCAGCATATCGGACATGGATGTATCAGCCGCTTCCAATGCGATATCAATGATTTTGGCCAGTTTGTCTTCTTCAACCAGAATGGCTTCAGGATTAAGTCGGCTTTGAAAGTTGATGTCATCCAACGCTTGAAAATTGGTTGGATCAGAGATGGCCAAAAACAGGGTATTGCCGCGAATGAATAAAGGCAGAGCATGGTGTTTGCGAATCAGTTTTTCCGCTACCCGACTAATTGGCAAGCTTCGATAATCAATGGCATCTAAATCAAAATAAGGTATGCCAAACTCAAGTGAAGCGCGGGCTGCAATTGTTTTACTATCGATCAGTTTATTGGTAACCAGATAGGCAATTAACGATACTTTGGCTTTTTGTGCGCCCTGAATATACTTTTGTGCATCATTTTCAGTCAGCAGACCATTCTCGACAAAACAACGAGTTAGACCATTAAATTGTAAGTCAGTAAATACAGATGCCATGGCGTGTGATTATAAAAATCAAGGGTGTAGAAAAACTATAGACGACATGACAGATTTGTCCAACTGGCATGAAGGGCTGTTTGTTCTTACGGTAACACTGATAAATTGCACCTCAAAAAGTATCTCTTTTTTTAGAGATTCGTAACCAAAAACTTACGATGACTGTATGGTGGTTTTGAATTGGATTATGGCGTAAGTAACGAAACAGCCACCAACAAAGTTCACGTTGGCGACTGTTCCGGACAAGCGGTTTTTTACAATGCGCGGATCTTTTCTTGCTGTTGTTCAAGGTTGTTTAGCAACGATCGTAGCTCTGCCAATTTGGCGCGTTCCTTATCAATCACTTCCGGTGGCGCTTTATCGACAAAAGCGGGATTGTTCAACTTGCCCTCAACTCTTGGCAAATCGTTGGCAATTTTTTGGATTTCCTTTGCCAGTCTTGCCAGCTCAGCTTCTTTGTCGATTAATCCAGCCATGGGAATCAAAATTTTCAACTCGCCAACCAAGGCAATCGCTGATTCCGGTGTAGTGTCATCTGGGTTTAGCCAGGTGATTGACTCCAAACGCCCCAGTTTTTGTACATAACTCAGGCTGTTAGATAAGTTTTGCTGATCTGCTTCAGAGCCATTTTGCAGCAATACCGGTAATGGTTTACTTGGAGCAATATTCATTTCGCCACGAATACGGCGCACCCCCAAAATAAAGCTCATGATCCAGTTGGTTTCGGCGATAGCGTTGAGATCAATCAGCAGATCATCAGCAACTGGATACGGTTGCAGCATGATAGTTTCCCCAGCGGTACCTGCCAGCGGCGCAACGCGTTGCCAAATTTCTTCGGTAATAAACGGCATGATCGGATGTGCCAGCCGCAGCACGGTTTCTAAAACAGTCAGCAGCGTTTTGCGGGTGCCGCGTTGCAAGGCCAAATCATCCGACTGCAGCGATATTTTCGCTAATTCCAAGTACCAGTCGCAGTATTCGTTCCAGGTAAATTCATAAATTGCCTGCGCCGCCAAATCAAAACGATAGTTGTCGATAGCATTGCTGGTCACCGCAGTCACTTGATGTAAACGGGCGGTAATCCAACGATCTACTTGCGTGTATGCAATCGGTCCGTCAGACAAACCGTTATCCTGCTCCTCGGTGTTCATCAACACATAACGCGCCGCATTCCAGAGTTTGTTACAGAAGTTGCGATAACCTTCGGTGCGCGCCAAGTCAAAACGAATATCGCGGCCTGTTGAGGCTAACGAAGCAAAGGTAAAACGCAGCGCATCGGTACCGAATGAAGAAATACCGTCAGGAAATTGCTTGCGTGTAGATTGTTCGATTTTTTTGGCTAGATGCGGCTGCATCATCCCGGAAACACGTTTAGCAACCAATGCCTCCAGCTCAATGCCATCAATAATATCAATAGGATCGAGTACGTTGCCCTTGGATTTAGACATTTTTTGGCCTTCGGCATCACGCACCAAGCCATGGATATAGACTTCCTTGAACGGCACTTGGCCCTGGAATTTCAAGCCCATCATAATCATCCGCGCCACCCAGAAGAAAATGATGTCAAAGCCGGTGACCAGCACGCTGGTCGGATAATGCTTGGCCAATTCTTCGGTATTTTCCGGCCAGCCCAAGGTTGAAAACGGCCATAATGCCGATGAAAACCAGGTGTCCAACACATCTTCATCCTGGCGGATCGGATAATCGGCGGGCAAATGATGACGCTCGCGAATTGCTTCTTCGGACCGTCCTACATATATATTGCCTTTATCGTCATACCAGGCCGGAATGCGATGCCCCCACCAGATTTGCCGGGAAATACACCAGTCTTGGATATTGCGCATCCAATCAAAATAGGTATTTTTCCAGTTGTCGGGCACAAATTTAATATCGCCATTTTCAACCGCAGCAATGGCGGGCTCCGCCAGCGGCGCAACTTTTACGTACCATTGATCGGTTAACAGCGGCTCGATCACGCTTTGGCTACGGTCGCCGCGCGGCACCATCAATTTGTGGTCAGCAACTTTTTCCAGCAAGCCTTGCGCTTCCAAATCAGCCACAATCTGTTTACGCGCATCAAAACGATCCAGGCCAAAATATTGATGTGGAATCAGTTGGCTGTCATCGTCCTTGTTGTTTCTGATTTGCGCATCAATGGTAAAAATATTAATCAAGCCGCCATTGGGTAATGCTTGAATAGCCGAATGATTGCGGTGCCGTGTCCACACTTCGTAATCGTTAAAATCATGGGCCGGGGTAATTTTCACGCAACCGGTACCAAACTCAGGGTCGACATATTCATCAGCAATAATCGGGATGCGGCGTCCGGTTAAAGGCAGTTCAACATATTCGCCCAATAAATGCTTGTAGCGATCATCATTAGGATGGATAGCAACCGCGGCATCACCGAGCAGGGTTTCCGGGCGGGTCGTGGCGACAATTAAATGCCCTGTGCCGTTGCTCAATGGGTAGCGGATATGCCACATGAAGCCGCTTTCTTCTTCGGATAACACTTCCAGATCGGACACCGCGGTGTGCAACACCGGATCCCAGTTAACCAAACGCTTGCCGCGATAAATAAGGCCTTCTTCGTATAAGCGAATGAAGACTTCCTGCACCGCATCGGACATGCCTTCGTCCATCGTAAAGCGCTCGCGGCTCCAATCCAAAGACGAGCCCATACGCCGCAACTGCCGGGTAATGGTGCCGCCGGATTCTTCCTTCCATTCCCAGACTTTTTCAATGAACTTATCACGGCCGTAATCATGGCGGGTAAGACCCTCGGCATTACACAAACGCTCCACCACCATTTGCGTCGCGATACCTGCATGATCTGTACCCGGCTGCCATAAGGTGCGATAGCCCTTCATACGATGATAACGCGTCAGAGCATCCATGATCGTGTCTTGAAACGCATGGCCCATATGCAGACTGCCGGTGACATTCGGCGGCGGAATCATAATGCAATACGATTCCGCATCGGTTTTTTCGGGCTGATCAGCAAAATAACCTTGCTGTTCCCAAGTTTGATACCAGCGTTGTTCAATGTCGTGCGGGGAGTATGTTTTTTCCATGTAAATAATGCTCTGGTTTTATGAAAGGGTATTTAGGGGATTTTATCTTATTTAGCGTTCTTTCGCTTCTGCGCTACGAGACGCGGAGCGTCTCGGGCTGTATTCCCACGCAGAGCGTGGGAACAATTACTCATCGCTCCCACGCTCTGCGTCTCGCCCTCACCACCGATCCAACTCAATCAACCCCGCCAGCCCCGCATAACTACTCGCACTCGAATAACGCCAATGCTCGGGCAGGTTTACATAACCGCGTTTTACCGGGTTGTTGTGAATATACTCCAGCTTTTCACGCATCATCGCCTCGCTAAATACCAGCTCCGCGTGTACGCCTTCCTGCCAAAACTGATACTCCCGATCATCCTTATGTGCCCGTTTAGAAAATCGTAAACGTGTCAGCAAACGCTCAACGTTATGCGCCTGCAAGTGGTTGATAATCTGCCGTGCGGTAAATGATTTAAAACTGCTCACGCATTTAGACAAATTATTGGCTTGGGCAATGAAGTGGATATGGTTTTCTAACACCACGTAACCGTAAAGCTGTAAGCCCTCGTGCTCTTTTTGATAGCGCCAGCAATTCAGCAAAATGTCTACCGTCTCAGGCCGAGTAAATACCGGTAACCATTCCATTACCGTACAGGTCATAAAATGCGGTTTGTCCGGTTCGGTGATTACGTAGCGGCTTCTGCCCATATTTTTTCATGGTTTAGTTGATTGGGACGCAGAGCGTCCGGGGCGGCATTCCCACGCTGGAGCGTGGGAACGATTATATATATTTTCGATTGTCAGCTTAGTTGATCGGGACGCGGAGCGTCTAGTGCTGCATTCCCATTTATGCCCTTGAGGGTATGCAGAGCGTGGGAACGATATGTTGAAGTATACATCGCTCCCACGCTCCAGCGTGGTAGCGCAGCCAGAGACGCTCTGCGTCTCGAAAGCTAAAACGCAATAAACAAATGCTTAAGATGTTGGCGCAGGTTCCATTTAGCGTCGGTGTTTAAGGCGCGCTCCAGGCAGATAAAGGCTTGCGGGGTTTGTAATAACTGCTCGACGGTTTTGTTTGACAGGATATTGTCGAAACAAATCAATGCCGACTTTTCGCCGTCGTCGGCCAGGCTGACGGTGTTGGCGGTAAATTGGGGTTGCGCCTGCAAGCGGTAATTTAGCCGAAAGCCGTTTTTCAGCAGCACTTCATCGCGTATTTCGTGCGGCTCAAACAGGCCGATTAATTGCGCTTCTTTTTCGCTGATGTAAGTGTCCAACCGTTGCAGATTTTCCGCTTCGGAAGCTTCCGGGTCGGCTTGGAAATCGACGCGCGGAAAGTGCGATTTGGTCAATTGGTAGACTTTAAAACCGGCCTCCAAAGACTGGGGATTATCGCCGACACCGTTAATCACCCGTTTAACCCGCTCGATGGTGATGTCGGAGATTTTTTTGAAGCCAGCTTTATAGGCCTCGGAATCGGCTTTGGTTTGTTCGGGTAGCTGGACCAGGATGAATTTGCGGTTGCCGTTATCTTGTTTATTGAGTTCCAGGACGGCTTGGGCGGTTGTTCCGGAGCCGCCAAAAAAATCGAGAATGAAGTCATCTTTTTTCAAATTGCTTACATAACCTATCCAGCGACCTATAACTTTGTGATCTTTTGGGCTTTCGAAGACTTTTGCGCCGAAAAGATTGTGCATAAGAGTTGATGCTTGAAGAGCACTTCGGTAAAAGTATGTCCCGGCTACCTGAATACCAGAGTCATTACCTTGTTCTTCCTCGTCATCAAAATCATCATTTTCTTCTCTAACTAAATAAGTTTTGCGAATTGGCGGTTGTGTATGATCTTCTCGGAATTGAACGTGTCCTGATGCAATCATTTCCTCCATTTTTTCTAAAGTTGAATATCGCCATCCACCATCGGGGACTTTACATGGGCATTTTGTAACAGGATGAATAACATCGTAGCTTGGCCCACCTCTGCCAGGCCATGACATATTGTCGTCACGCCAAACGCCCCGATCATCTACATTTGAATATCGGCTAAGTTTTTTTGAAGGATGAGTCTTAGGCAGTGCTGAATAAAATTCACGAATTCCAATTTGAATTTTATCGATTGCACCGTGGTGAATTGCTTTAAGTCTAAGAAATTCATTTTGAATTTCCAATGCTCCAGGTTTAGCTTCTCTCCATCTAATTTTATTTTCTGTCAAATATGCTTTAGAACGCGCATACACAATCATATAATCGTGACCAGATGAAAAGAGCTTCGCATCGTTTTTACGTCCTTTTTCCCAGATGAGCTGAGCAACAAAATTCCCCTCCCCAAACACCTCATCCATCACCTTGCGCAGGTTATGGACTTCGTTGTCATCTATCGACACAAAGATCACGCCGTCGTCTTTCAACAGTTGCCGGGCCAGCAGCAAGCGCGGGTAGATCATGTTCAGCCAGTTGGAGTGATAGCGGCCATCGCTGTCGGGGTTGGTATCGACTTTTATGCCGTTTTCCACGCCGCCGGTTTGCTGCCAATAAGCTTGGCGCTGTTCGTTGTAATTGTCGGAATAGACAAAGTCTTTGCCGGTGTTATAAGGCGGGTCGATGTAAATGCACTTGATCACGCCACGGTAAGCGGCCAACAGGCATTTAAGGCTTTCCAGGTTTTCGCCTTCGATAATCAGGTTGCCGCCTGCCTTGTCGGGATTGACTGAGCGGGTTTCGTCATAGGTCAGCGCGGCGGTGGTCGGACTGTAAGCGGCCTGTTTGGCGTTGCGCTTGCCGGACCAAGTGAAGTCGTAACGTTCTTTGTGCTGACTGGGTTCGCCCGCCAGTTGTTTAACATCGTCGACTTTAAGCTGGCCTTCGCCGTCGAACAGGTCGGGAAACAGGCGTTTTAATTCCTGCAAGCGTTCTTGCTGGACATCGGGGGTGTTGGGCATTTTGTTTTCTTTCATATTCGCTTATCGTTCCCACGCTCTGCGTCACGCACCGCTGGAGCGGTGCAGGATTCATTCCCACGCTGGAGCGTGGGAACCATGTCTTATTTTTCTTCGCGCTGCGTCCGGTTCCGTCAGCGCTGCCTATCTATTTATTATCGTTCCCACGCTCTGCGTGGGAATGCCGCAGGTGACGCTCTGCGTCACGTACCTTTGGCGCGGTCTATATCTTTACATCCCCATAATCTTTAACCGGCGCATGAAAGCTGGCTTGCTGGTAGTCGCCTGGATCTTCTTTAACTTGGTAAGTTACCTCGCCGCCAATTTCGGCGCGGATACCCAAGGCCTGAAAATGTTTAACGGCGCATTGGATTTTGTTGCGTTCGTGTTCGGTGAGGGCTTTGTCGTCGTTGATGTCATTGGTGCTTTTGGTTTCGATGACAAAATACAATTCGCTGCTTTCAGCGTTTTTAAGGTTGCTTTGTTTGACGACTAGGCCAAAGTCCGGTCGGTAATATTTGCCGATGGGCGTGGGGATTTGGTAGAAGTCGGGCAGTTTTAATAAACACACAACTTTGGGGGCGTTGTCGGCTTGGCGGGCAAAGTTATGTTCTGGTTGGGAGTCGGCATCGCAGATGGCGTAGTCGTAAATGCCTTTGTTGGGCGTGGGCTCAACCGGCGCATAGGTATGAATCGCTTCTTTGAATAAATCCAGCGGGAAGCTGTCGCCGGTTTCATGGTAACTGAGAGTGCGCAGCATTTCGGCCAACTCAATACGTTTAAGTGCTTTGCTGGCTTGTTGAATAAATAACGGCGGATTGCGCAGTATTTGGGCTTTATTGTCTAAGGCGTTGACGATTTCAAACACCACGCGGTAGCTGAGTGAGGTGTTCTCGCTGATTTCTTCGACAATATCCGCCGCCGAGTAGCTGGCTTTAAGTTGAGCGATTTCCCGGCCGATTTCTTCGTCTTGGCCTTGGATGTTTTGCAGGGCTTTGATGCGGGTTAGGCGTATCTCGGCTTCGTAACTGGGGATTTTTATGTTGTTCAGTTCTTGAAAGCCGCAACGGATAATTTCCGCTTCATCAAAACTTACGGTGTATTGGGTTTTTCTGGCCAATGCCTGCCAAAAATTACGACAGCTGTCGCTGTTAAAGCGCGCATCATTGCGGGTGAGTGTGTATGGCTTTTTGTTGGTAAAGCAGGTCTTCAAGCTGGAGTTGCATGGTGGTCCTTGGTTTGCTGGCGTGTAATTAATCTCTGAATAAAGTTGATTCCCTTCATGGTTCGACAGGCTCGCCACGAATGAAATCAACAAATGACCAGTCGTCCTGAGCTCCGTCGAAGGACTTAATCAACAGCTTTATCAAGGTCATGCTTGGTCAAAGCAAATCCCGCCTGTTTGTATTGAATCCAGCGTTGCCTGCCGGGTTCCTTGGTGGCTTCGCTGTTATCGAGTATTTCCAGAATGCGCGCGGCTTGCTGAAAATTTTGGGGGATTTGATGGGATAAGTTGATAACAAGTGTTTGCCAGGCTTGTGGTGCGGGCATCGAGCCTATCAGGAAAATATTTTCCAAAGCAGGCTGTTCGCCAAGGTACTGTTGATGCGGAATAAAGCTGCCTGCCCTGAAAGTCCAGAGCAGGTCGTCAATGAGCTGGCTTTGAGTGTCGGAGTCGGTTAACACATAGCCGAATTGGCCGCTGTTATAGACTTTTTCAATCAGCTTGCAGGCAAACTCTAAGCGCGCTCGCTGGGAGTTTGACTGCAATACGTAAAAAGTGGCCTGCGGCATGAAGCGGTTTTAGCCTTGTGCCCGGTTGAGCAGGTATTGCACCAACAACGGTACCGGTCTGCCGGTGGCGCCTTTGTTTTGGCCGGTGCGCCAAGCAGTACCGGCAATATCCAGATGCGCCCAGCGGAATTTCTCGGCAAAGCGAGCCAGGAAACAAGCGGCAGTAATGGTGCCTGCATCTTTGCCGCCGACGTTACCCATATCTGCAAAATTGGATTTCAGTTGTTCTTGATATTCTTCCCACAGCGGCAAACGCCAGAGGGTATCGTTGGCAACGTCACCTGCCGCCAGTAAGTCATTGCATAAGGCATCATCGTTACCGAGTAAACCGCTGGGGACACGGCCTAAGGCGACCAGGCAAGCACCGGTTAAGGTGGCTAAATCGATCACCACTTCCGGGTCGAAACGTTCGGCATAAGTTAAGGTGTCGCATAGTAATAAGCGGCCTTCGGCATCGGTATTTAATACTTCAATAGTTAGGCCGGACATGCTGGTTAAAATATCGCCCGGTTTGTTGGCATCGCCATCGGGCAGATTTTCTGAGGATGGCACCAGGCCGATGATATTCAACGGCAGTTGCAATTGCGCCGCAGCCTGTAGAGTGCCCAGCACCGACGCACCACCGCACATGTCGTATTTCATTTCATCCATGCCGGGCGCAGGCTTTAACGATATGCCGCCGGCATCAAAGGTCAGTCCTTTGCCGATCAAAACAATCGGTTTGCTGTCTTTAGCGCCGCCTTGATAATTGATGGTGATCAATTTGGCGGGTTGCCGACTGCCGCGTGATACGGACAATAAAGCCCCCATACCCAGCGCTTCCATTTCAGCTTCTTCCAAAATGCTGACCGCTAAGCTGCTATATTTTTTGCCTAATTCGAGTGCTTGTTCAGCAATATAAGACGGTGTGCAGATGTTGCCGGGTAAGTCGGCAAGCAGTTTGGTTAGCGCGACGCCTTCAGCGATGGCGCGGCCTTGGGCTAAACCAGTTTGTGCTGCAGTTACTTGCGTTTCCGGGGCGGCGATGCTGAGTTTTTCGAGCTTACTTTCCGTGGTTTTATCGGATTTACAAGCCGTAAATTGGTAGGCGACATCATGGAATACTTCAACCACTTGCCGGGCTTTCCATGCCCAGTCGCGGTTTTCAACCGGGGTTTCTGATAATGCCGAGACCACGGATTTAATGTAAGGTTTTTTCAAGCTGTTGGCCGCTGCTTGCAGGGCTTTTTTGTAATCCTTGCTGGATAAAGGTTTATTTTCACCCAGGCCGACCAGCAATATCCGGTCGCTTTCGATGCCGGAAACTGCGTTGATTAGAACGGTTTCACCGTTTTTTCCGCTGATGTCGCCGCGGCTGACGATTTTAGCTATCAACCCTTGGCTGCTGCTATTAAGGGTGGTTGCGGATGCGCTAAGTTGTTGATCTTGGTATACGCCGACAATGATGCAATCAGATTGCAGTTTTTCTAAGGGGGCGCTTTCTATAGAATAGTCCATGGCTTAACTCGGCTGGATGTAAAAGGGTTGATAGGAAGATAGGCTGCATAGCGCAGTAGATCCTACGGCTGGGCCGGATTATACAACACAAAATCGATTTAGATTGGGGAGACAAGCTTGGCAGAAGACTGGTCAAAAGGCTACAAATCGGGGTATCGACCGTTCATTAGCATCCTGGACAAAATGATCGCGCAAGATCTGTTGAAGACGCTGTCATCGGTGTTGACAGTGATTGTGGTCATTATTGTTAGCCGTAAGTTCATTAGAATTTTAGACAAGGCGATTGAAGGCCAAGTGTCCAATGAGACCCTGCTAAGCATTTTGGGCTTAAAGACCGTTATCGCCTGCGTTACGTTTCTTCCCGCCGCCATTTTTATGGCGGTGTTGATGGTGCTGGGCAGAATGTACCGCGATCAAGAAATGGCCGCGGTTGCCTCCGCCGGTGGGGGGGCAGGCGTTATGTATCGGGCTGTGTTTGTGTTGGTATTGCCGTTGTCAATATTTGCTACTGGGCTATCTACCTATGTGGCGCCGTGGGCTGAAGCGCGAGTGGGGCAACTGATGCAACAAGACGAAGAATCAGCCGATCTTAGAGGCATCGCTGCTGGAAAATTCAGCGAATATAGCCAGGGCGACCTGGTGGTGTATGTGGAGAAAATCACCGACGACAAAAAAATGCACGATGTGTTTGTGCAAAATCGCCAACACGGCACCATTGGCATCATTAACGCGAAAACAGGTCATTTGGAAGATTTACCCACCGGTCGCTATATGGTTTTGGAACAGGGCGAACGCATACAAGGCCAGCCCGGCGCATTGAATTATGTGCTTGAGCAATTCGATCAATACTCGGTGCGGGTAGATAGCAAAGTCGCCGCCGACAGTTTCATTCAAGAATCCATCGCTACTGAGGTATTGCTAAAGTCGGCCGCACGTCGGGATATTGCCGAATTGCAACGGCGGTTATTCATCCCGTTGGGCATTATGCTGCTCAGTTTTATTGCCGTACCTTTGGCGCAGATGTCGCCACGGAGCGGCGTTTACGGCAATATGTTGGTAGGGTTTTTAATCTATTTCAGTTACGGCAACTTGGTTCATGTCAGTCAAAGTTGGGTGATTAAGGGAACCATTCCGGTTTGGTTAGGAGCCGTTGGCGTCAACTTGTTGTTATTGTTTATTGGCAGCATATTATTGGCGCGACTGTATGGCTGGCAATGGCTGCGCGCGACACTCAAGAGCAAGGTGACAAAGTGAATGTAATCAATGGTTATATCGTCAGGGAGATTTTGAAAGGTTCCTTGGTTGCGCTGGTTTTATTGTAGACGCTGTTCAATTTGTTCACTTTCAGTGACGAAATTAAAGATTTGGGTAAAGGCCACTATGGCTTAAAAGAAATTTTTACCTATTTGGCGCTGACTTCACCGACTGTTTTTTATGAGCTGATACCTGCTTCGGCCTTATTGGGCAGTCTGTTTATTTTGGGAGCCATGGGCAATAACCATGAGATTATTGCCATGCGCGCGGCCGGTTTGTCGGTGTTCGGCATTTTGCGCGCAGTGATGCTGGCGGGCGCAATTTTGGTTGCCATGGCTATTACTGTCGGTGAGTTTGTCGCGCCCTCTGCTGAGCGTGCGGCTCGGTTGTTAAAAGTGACGGCACAAAATGAGCAAGTCGTCATGAATAGTAAATACGGGCTGTGGTTACGCGAAGGTAAAAAGTTTATCAATGTGCGGCAATTGCAAGATGACGGTAGTTTGTCTGATATTAATATCTTCGAACTAGATGATGCCGCGCACTTGCGCTTATCAACCCACGCCGACAGCGCCCGCTTTTTAGGCGATCAGCAATGGCAGCTTGAGCAAATCAAGCAATCTGAAATTTCCACTAAGCAAATACTCGCCAGTCAACAAACTGAAAGCATTTGGCGGTCGTCAATCGCCCCGGATCTGGTGAAAATTGTGGTCGTCAATCCCAACAATTTGGCGCTTTATGATTTGATGATGTATATCGATTTTCTGAAAGACAACCAACAAAAATCGCACGTCTATGAAATGGCTTTATGGGGACGCATAGTGAATCCGCTGGTTACATTTATTATGCTGCTGATTTCGGCACCGTTTGTGATTGGTGTAAAACGCGGCGTAAGTCTGGGCGGACGGATGATGATAGGGGTGGTGATCGGTATGGGCTTTAACATTATCGATAAAATCACCGGCCATATTGGGCTGATTTACGATCTTAATCCGCCGCTCATTGCCGTGGTGCCCAGTTTGATAGCGTTAAGTCTGGCGCTATTGGCAATCCGCAAGGTGCAATAACTATCAATTAACGAGTGCCGCCAATGCCTCATGCACTTGCTGCTTGGCTTCATGCAGGATTTTTAAAGAATGTTCAGGAGATAGTGAGTAATCCTTGAGTTTGCTGGCGGCCGGGATAGAGGTAATCGCCGGCAATTCAGTTAACTGGTGGTTTAGGCCGATTTTGCTATGCAGCCGCGAGAGCACCACAATATCTGTTAAATCCAGTTCTGGGCCTTGATTTTGATACCAATCCTCAGAAAATAGTGGGATTTTGATAAAGTCTTCGGTAAATCCCCAGTTCTGCAAAATCCGGTAGCCTATTGGCCCTTTGACATACGGCAATGCCTGTTCAATGTCGGTTTCGGTGTAGTAATCTTTGGGCAAATTGGCGGCAAAATTCAAAAACGGCACCGCACCTATATCGCAGACCAGTCCCGCCAGTAATGCCTCTTCCGGGTTTGCCTGCTTACTGACACTCGCCAGAACATAGCTCAGCGTTGAAATATAAAGGCTTTGCTTCCAAATTCTATCCAGGTGTTTTTTTATTACCGGCGATTTGCTTTTGAAAATGTGATGGATGCTTAAGCTGATTACCAAGCTGCGCGTGGCATGCAAGCCAATACGATTGACGGCGGTAAAACAGCTTTTGGCTGGTGTGGAGCAGACGTAAAGCGGGCAATTGGCCACTTCAACCAGTTTGGCCGAAATCACCGGATCCAGTTGGATTATTTTTACCGCATCGGCAATGCCAATGTCATATTGCATCGCGTGTCGTAATCTAACAGCAATATCCGGCAGCGAAGGTATTTCCATTTCTTCGTTGTTGTAATGTTGCACAAAAGCTTGCAGCAAGTGGTTTTCAGATAATTCTTCAGGGATGTGCAGTTCTGCTAGAGGTGTCGCTTCAGAGTGCTGGCTTGCCATAATATTATGCGAGACTCTCATTACCGCAACATCCGATACGGTTAGCGCTGTCGTGGTATGCACCGCGCCGCTGGATAACGGGAATTTCGCCTTGGTGGTTCCCGCTTGAATCCCATAGTTTTGCCCACTACTGTCCGATAATACGACCGAGCCTTTTAGAAGATAAAGAACGCTGTCAGCTTGATCACCGGCGCTGAATAACAAAGTGTCGGCGGGATAAACTTCTGATTTTGCTTCGGTTGCAAAAGCTAATAATTTGTCATTGCTAAAATTACGGACAGGAATCAGCGTTTCCAAGGTATCAATAGATACGGCTTCGGGTTCCAGGCTGCATTTTACCGGTGTTTTTTTGCGCTCTTTAAAAAGGGAATTTAGAAATGACATGCCTATTTCCTGAAAAGCTGATCATATAAATACATGTTGCCTGCCATGGCGACTAGAAAAAATTATCGTTCTGGTTCGATTTGCGTTCAGCGAGTATAACAAACTCGACTTTTTATAAAAAAAATCGTAACTATTCAGTCTTTTGATCCAGCCTACACAATAAACGCATAGCCTCACTCAGATTAAACTGAATAGTTACAAAAAATCATTGTTTTACGCTGGGTAATGTCCAGCGTTGATGATTGTATCAGTTACTCTTTAAATAGATTACCAAGCACGTTCGCCAAGGTCTCCAAGACATCCAATGCCGTTGGTCCTTCGAGGTCACTCAGGCCGCTAGTACGATTATTTCTGGCTAGACCGGTGCTTTTGGATTTTGCAGGTTTTGAGCTTTCGGTAATGTCTTTCTGTGCCGCCAACAATTGTCCGCCAGCTTTTTTCCATTCCAGTAAATGGGTGATTTCGCCGCTATCCAGCCAAATACCGTGATTTTTGCATTGATCGATAATAACGCCGCTACGATAGCCGAACACCCGGCGCAGCATAAAATTCTGGCACGCGGGGCATTTTATGTATTTGATCTGTTTATCAGTCTGATAACGTTCACTATTGATGTTATCCAGTTGCTTGATGTTGATGTCATAGACATCGCTAACGGCGTGTTCCAGTAGTAATTCTATTTTACCGGAGTCAAAAAACAGTCCAAAACAATCGTTGCATCGATCTATTTCCACTTTGCCGTCAAGATGTAGCTCGATGGTCTGCAAGGGGGTCTTGCAATGTGGACAATTTCGGTTTGACTGACCGGTTAAACTGTAGGCTTGGCGGCCGACCAGGTCGACATCATTGCGGGTGCTGCAGTAAGTACAACGATTGCTGTTGGCGGGTAACGGTGCCGAACAGTGAGTACATTTTGCCATTGGTTAAAGACTATCCAGGATGGCTTTTTTCTTGGCAGCATATTCATCAGCTGAAATCAGTTCAGCCGTAAACAGTTGTTTGAGTTGGGTCAGCTTTGCGGCAGTGTCGTTCGCAACTGGTTGTGCTAATGCTGCCGGTTCAGTCAGAGTTTGCGCCATTTGCTGACCAAGACCGATGCCTGCGCCCAGTCCTAAGCCCATGCCCGCGCCACCGCCTTCATTTCTGGCGGCCTCGCGCATGGCTTCAAGATGCTGCAATTTGGCATAATCAACGCCTGCAGCTTGCGCGGCCTGAGCTTCTGCGTTTAAGTCGGCAATGCGGTTAACGCGTTTGAGGGTGTCATCATCGAAATCGGTACCTTCAATCCGAAAATCGGTAATATCAAATCCCAATGCTTGAAACGCAATCGATAACTTTAC
>JAUYMX010000276.1 GCA_030699345.1 Methylococcaceae bacterium | reverse complement strand
GTATCGCCTAACTTGTTGAGCTTGGCTTCACGTTCTTCGGCAGCAAATAGGCTTTCTTTGATCATGGCGGTGGGTGCTTAGAAACTAAAATGGGACTGGGGAGTATTATCCCATGATGTCGAGTTTTTCGAGGTGCCCTATAGTTACATTTAGCGGCACTATTAACTACCACAAAATTAAAGCATTAATAAATCCCATCAAAAATGATTTTTTTGCCTTAAACCCTCTTCCCTCACTACCTTAAAAATCTATCATGACTGAACAATACATCTATTCATTTCAAAAAGGCGACGGAAAAAATAAAGTTCTACTGGGCGGTAAAGGTGCCAATTTGTGCGAAATGACGCAAATCGGCCTGAATGTACCTGCCGGCTTTGTTATTACCACTCGCGCTTGTTTGGATTATATTGAAAGCCATAAATTACCGGAAGGTTTACTAGATGAAGTAAAAACCCATATCACCGAAGTTGAAACGCTTTCAGGAAAACGATTTGGCGATCGCGAAAATCCATTATTAGTATCGGTTCGCTCCGGCTCGGCTATTTCAATGCCCGGCATGATGGATACTATTTTAAATTTGGGTCTTAATGCCCAAACCCTGTCCGGCTTGATTACACAAACCGGTGATGCCCGTTTTGCTTACGACGCCTACCGCCGTTTTATTCAGCTGTTTGGTAAGGTTGCATTGGGCATTGATGATGAAAAATTCGATGTGCATTTCGCGGCTATCAAACAGCAAGCCGGGATAAAAGCTGATGTCGGTTTGGATGCCGAGCACTTGCGCAAAATCAGCGAGCTGTTTCTGCAAGTGGTACAGGAAGAAACCGGCAAACCATTCCCTGAAGATGTTTACGAACAATTAGAGTTGTCCATCAAAGCGGTATTTAACTCCTGGATGGGCAAACGCGCGGTCGATTATCGCCGCGAATTTCGAATCACCCCACAAATGGCCAACGGCACAGCAGTGAATGTCGTCGCCATGGTGTTTGGCAACATGGGCAATGATTGCGCGACTGGCGTCGGCTTTACCCGCAATCCGGGCACCGGCGTCAATGAAATGTACGGCGAATATTTGGTTAACGCGCAAGGTGAAGATGTGGTTGCCGGTATTCGCACGCCCAAACCGGTGCATGAATTAGCTAAGGAAATGCCTGATCTTTACAAACAATTGGTCGAGTTGCGCAACAAACTGGAAGCTCATTACCAAGAAGTTCAGGACTACGAATACACCATTGAACGCGGCATTTTGTACTGTCTGCAAACACGCAACGGCAAAATGAACGCTACTGCGATGGTGCGCACCTCCGTAGAAATGGAAGCTGAAGGGTTGATTAATAAAGAACAAGCATTGCTACGCATCAATCCGGAATTACTGGAACAGCTGTTACATCCGCAACTTGATCCTACCCATAAAGCCCAGTCGGTGGCCCAAGGTTTACCCGCGTCGCCAGGTGCCGCATCCGGTAAATGTGTATTTGACGCTGATACCGCTGAGTTAATGGGGCGTGCCGGTGAGCATGTCATTTTATTAAGAGAAGAAACCAAACCTGAAGACATTCACGGATTTTTTGCCGCGCAAGGCATTTTAACCAGTCGCGGCGGTAAAACTTCACATGCGGCTGTAGTTGCCCGCGGCATGGGCAAAGCCTGTATTGCCGGTGCGGAAGACATAAAAATAGATGTCCGTGCCCGTCAAGCCATCATCGGCGACCTGCAACTGCGCGAAGGCGACATCATTACTATCGATGGCAGTACCGGGCTGATCTATGTCGGCAAAATCCCAACTATTGAACCGTCATTTTCCGACGAATTAAAAACGTTATTATCCTGGGCTGATGAAGTCGCCGAATTGGAAGTGCATGCCAATGTCGATACGCCGGAACGCGCACGCATGGCCGTCAGTTATGGCGCAACGGGTATTGGTTTATGTCGTACCGAACGCATGTTCAACGCCTCAGATCGCCTGCCTTTGGTGATTGATATGATTCTGGCTGACAGCAAAGAAATTAGAGAGGAAGCACTGGGGAAATTGTTTCCAATTCAGCGCGATGACTTTAAACAAATTTTTGAAGCGATGTCGCCCTACCCTGTGACGGTACGATTGCTAGATCCCCCAATGCATGAATTCTTACCCAGCGAAGATCAGCTGAAAGATGAAATCAAATCGTTGAATCTTTATAAAGTGATGATTCACGGACAACAAGTCACGTTGGATACTTTGGGCAGCCAGATAGCATTGCCAACTCCGTTCAATCAATTGAATGAGGAAATCATCAATAAAGCGATTGCTAAAAAGGAATTGATGCTGAAAAAAGTCAAAGAACTTTACGAAGTCAATCCTATGCTGGGACATCGGGGCGTGCGTCTTGGCATGTCATATCCGGAAATTTACCAGATGCAAATTCGCTCCATTCTTGAAGCGGCGGCGTTATGTACCCAAGAAGGCACGCCGATTTTGCCTGAAATCATGGTGCCGCAAGTGATCACGGTTCAGGAGTTGATCAAGGTAAAAACCTACGTTGACCAAATTCAACAGGAAGTCGAAAGCCAGTACGGCCTCTCCCTGAAATTTAAATTCGGCACCATGGTTGAAACTGTTAGAGCTTGTACGCGTGCCGGAGAATTAGCGGAAGTAGCCGAATTTTTCTCATTCGGTACCAATGACTTAACCCAGGCGACCTTCTCATTTTCTCGTGAAGATGCAGAAAACAAATTCCTGCCGCTGTACAACGAAACCGGCTTACTTGAAGACAACCCCTTTGAAGTGCTTGATGCCAAAGGTGTCGGTCAATTAATGAAAATGACCGCTGTGTCAGGACATGCAACCCGGCCCGATATAAAAATAGGCATCTGCGGCGAACAAGGCGGACATCCGCAATCGATTCGCTTTTGTCACCATATCAAACTGGATTATGTCTCATGCTCGGCACCGCGCATCCCTATCGCCAGACTGGCAGTTGCCCATGCGAAACTGCTGGAAGATCAATACATTCCTAATCACTAACTGATGTTACG
>JAUYMX010000273.1 GCA_030699345.1 Methylococcaceae bacterium | reverse complement strand
AATACTATCCCGCCAAATACATAGTAGCTCAGCAAGTCATCCGTCACTGTAAGCCAAGCAAAGACAGGCGCGCCAAATATAGAAGCGACATTTTCTGAGAACAATAATGCCGAAGATATTTCTATATAAGCGTACAGAGATTTATTGAGCACTAATATAAACGCAATAAATATCAGCGTGAGCATTGTCTCTATGCTGATTTCAAAAAAGGCTTCTACTGGATTGTCGACCATATTAGTTTGCATAAAATATTCGACAATAAAATAAAACAGTAGATTCCCTTTTAAAAAATTAACCGATCTGGGCAACTCAAATGGGTTGCCCTTTAACCAGCATAATGGGAGGTATTGTTTTAATATTTCCATGAATCTGTCATGGCGCTAGATACATAGGCTTAAAAGCTATCTCTCTTGTCGCTATTATCAGCGAAAAGAGCTCTATTCGTTATAGATACTGAAATTATCATTTAACTCTTGCACTAGATCTTTGATTTTATCAGATAGCTGAGTCAATCGTGCTTTGGTTTTCTTATTCCAGCCGATGGGATCACTGACAGGTAGCAACGTGCGCCAGAAGGTAATATTTTGCTCGAAGGCATTGGCTAGGTTTTCCAGCAAATTCAATTTCTTTTGTTGGTTGTTCAGTTGATTGATGATGACTTTGGCTTGAAGCTTACTAATACCCAAATGAAGCGGAACCATAATCGCAATTAATAAAAGTATCACAGCAGGCCCAATAATAGGATCGAGCAAAGATCCCAAGATTATGCCGGTTTCTATTTCTGCGAAAATAGCCAGTGTTGCAAAAAAGCCCAGGATAATAAAACTAGAGAATGCTGAGCGTTCTTTCCAAAGCTCAATTGCTTTTTTGAGCTCCGGCATAATAACGGTATCAATTTCTTGAATGTTTTTTTCTATAGTATCCAGCACTCGGTATGAACGGTCGTTTTCAACATTGGCAACGCGTCGGTCAATAGCGGAAAAATCTCCTTGATTTTGCGAGCTTACTCCAGTGGCTTGATTAGGCAGGATGATAATTTGCCCGGTATAAAGGCCATGTTCAGCGAGCTTTCTTTGCCAGGATGACAAAATCTCGCTATTTCGTGACGCTGTCAGTGCTGCGGTAGCGTCATCAATTAAATATATTAACTTGTTGGAATCTTGATT
>JAUYMX010000264.1 GCA_030699345.1 Methylococcaceae bacterium | reverse complement strand
TAATTTTAGAGGACAACGCAATGAGTTCGGGTAAAATCGTTCAAATTATCGGTGCAGTCGTTGACGTGGAATTTTCACGTGAGGAACTGCCCAAAGTTTATGACGCTTTAAACGTTGAAAGTAATGAATTGGTGCTGGAAGTTCAGCAGCAGTTAGGTGACGGAGTAGTTAGAACAATAGCTATGGGCAGTACGGATGGCTTGAGCCGTGGCTTAACTGTTAGTAATACCAATGCACCTATATCAGTTCCGGTAGGTCAAGAAACTCTTGGGCGTATTATGAATGTCTTGGGGCAGCCGATTGACGAGAAAGGCCCCATTGGTGAGAAAGTTAAATGGGGAATACATAGAGAAGCCCCAAGTTATGCTGATCAAGCTGCTGCTAATGAACTACTGGAAACTGGTATTAAAGTCATTGACTTAGTGTGCCCGTTTACTAAAGGTGGAAAAGTTGGACTGTTTGGCGGTGCTGGTGTTGGCAAAACTGTCAACATGATGGAATTGATTCGTAACATTGCTATTGAACACAGTGGTTACTCGGTATTTGCCGGAGTTGGTGAGCGTACTCGTGAAGGTAACGACTTCTATCACGAAATGACCGATTCAAATGTTATTGATAAAGTATCGTTAGTTTATGGACAAATGAACGAGCCACCTGGAAATAGATTACGTGTGGCTTTAACAGGTTTGACAATGGCTGAATATTTTCGTGACGAAGGTCGGGATGTTTTATTCTTCGTTGACAATATTTATCGCTATACACTTGCAGGAACCGAAGTTTCGGCTTTATTAGGTCGTATGCCTTCTGCTGTGGGATATCAGCCTACATTAGCAGAAGAAATGGGTGTTTTGCAAGAACGTAATACATCTACTAAAACAGGTTCGATTACATCAATTCAAGCTGTTTATGTTCCCGCAGATGACCTGACAGATCCTTCACCAGCTACTACTTTTGCGCACTTAGATGCCACAGTTGTATTGTCAAGACAAATTGCAGAATTAGGTATTTACCCTGCGATTGATCCTTTGGATTCTACAAGTCGCCAGTTAGATCCTCTTGTAATTGGCCAAGAGCATTATGATGTCGCTCGTAATGTGCAAGGTATTCTTCAGCGGTATAAAGAACTTAGAGATATTATTGCCATTTTAGGTATGGATGAATTATCTGAAGAAGATAAGTTAACTGTATCTAGGGCTCGTAAGATGCAACGGTTTTTATCACAACCTTTCTTTGTCGCAGAAGTTTTTACTGGTTCTCCTGGAAAATATGTTTCATTGAAAGATACTATTGCGGGTTTCAAAGGTATTATTGCCGGTGAATACGATGCTATTCCTGAGCAAGCTTTCTATATGGTTGGTACCATTGATGAAGCCCTCGAGAAGGCAAAGGGACTGAAATAAGCTACAAAATCATAGGTAACATTATGACCATGACCGTACATGTAGATATTGTGAGCGCTGAGAAAGAAATATTTTCAGGATTAGCAGAAATGGTGTTTGCACCAGCAGAGCTAGGTGAAGTTGGTATTTCACCACGTCATGCTCCATTAATATCAAGACTGAGACCGGGAGAAGTACGGGTTAAAGTCAGCGATAAAGAAAGCTACCCTTTTTATATTTCAGGCGGAATTATAGAAGTGCAGCCACATATAGTTACAGTTTTGGCTGATAGTGCTATTAGAGCTAAAGATATTGATGAAGCTGCTGCACTTGAAGCAAAGACTAGAGCAGAAGAAGATCTAGCTGATAAGTCCGGTAAAATAGATTATGCGACTGCGCAGGCGCAATTACTTGAAGCTGTAATGCAGCTGAGAACGTTGGACAGGTTCAGAAAGCGCGGCGAATAGCTGTAACTATGGCTTAGGCCTAGAATTTAAAGCCTGATAGTGTTTGTTCGCTGTCAGGCTTTTTTTGTTTATGGATGTGAAAAATGAATATAACAACGATTATTCTTGCAGCGGGAAAAGGTACCCGTATGCGCTCTCAATTACCTAAGATTCTCCATAAAATTGCCAATAAAACGTTGTTGCAACATGTCTATGATATGAGTAGTACATTGGAAAACAATAACATAACAATTGTATACGGACATGGCGCAGACCAGGTAAGGGAAACCCTGAAACATCTGGATGCTAGCTGGGTAGAGCAAAAGCAACAATTAGGCACTGGTCATGCTGTTCAGCAAGTCAGAGAGCAGTTTGCTGATAATGACAAAGTGCTTATCCTTTATGGAGATGTGCCGTTATTAAAAATATCATCTATTAATAAATTGCTGGCAAATGTTGATCAACAAACTTTAGCGTTGTTAACAGTAAAACTTGATAATCCAAGTGGTTATGGTCGGATAGTCAGAGATGCAGGCAAGGTTAAAAAAATTGTTGAGGAAAAAGACGCATCCGCTGATGAAAAATTAATAACGGAGGTTAATACAGGTATTCTGGCTGTATTTGGTGGGCAGTTAAGAAAATGGTTGGGGCAACTTACAAACAATAATGCCCAAGGCGAATTTTATTTGACTGATATTATTGAAATGGCCGTAGCTGATGGGGTCGATGTTGTTACCAGTCAGCCTGAAACTACAGATGAGGTACTGGGTGTCAATAACCGGTTACAGCTTAGTCACCTTGAACGGGTCTATCAATTGGAGCAGGCTAATTTATTGATGGAACAAGGAGTCACTTTAATTGATCCATCCCGCTTTGATTTAAGGGGCACAATTGAAAATCTGGGCCAAGATATAGTCTGTGACGTTAATGTCATTTTTGAAGGCAATAATAGTATTGGTAATAACGTTAGAATCGGTCCGAATACGCTGATAATAAATTCCGTCATTGGCGATAATGTTGAAATTTTTGCGAATTGTGTAATAGAAAATGCTGAAATTGGTGAAGGAAGTAGAATTGGTCCTTATGCCCGGCTACGGCCAGAAACAGTATTAGCTGATCATGTTCATATAGGAAATTTTGTAGAAATCAAAAAATCCTCAGTGGCGCATGGCAGTAAAATAAATCATTTAAGCTATATTGGTGACACTACTGTCGGTAGTAAAGTTAATATCGGTGCTGGCACAATTACGTGTAATTATGATGGCGTAAACAAGTTTAGGACTGTTATTGGCGATGGTGCTTTTATTGGTTCTGATAGTCAATTAGTGGCCCCAGTAACCATAGGTAAAAATGCTACTATTGGCGCGGGTTCGACGATTACAAAAGACAGTCCTGAGAATCAACTTACCTTAAGTAGGGTAAAACAGATTTCTATTGATGGATGGCAACGACCAGTTAAACAGGATAAATTATATGTGTGGACTTGTAGGTGGAATCGCGCAACGTAATGTTGTGCCTATTTTGTTAGAAGGCCTGAAACGGCTTGAATATCGAGGCTATGATTCCGCAGGTTTGGCGGTTATTGATGATCAAAAAATTCACCGAAAAAGAGCATTAGGTAAAGTAAAAGGTCTTGAACTCATGCTGGAAGCTGAACCTATTGCTGGTAACATAGGGATTGCGCATACTCGCTGGGCTACACACGGTAAGCCTAGTACCGCTAATGCTCATCCGCACATTTGCCGTAATAAAGTAGCGGTGGTCCACAACGGTATTATTGAAAATCATGACACGCTGAGATCAGACCAATTACAAAATGGGTACATTTTTACTTCTGAAACAGATACAGAAGTCATTGTTCATGAGATTTTCGATGCTTTGAATTCAGCAGATAGTCTATTAAATGCAGTAAAGCAGACCATAAAAAAACTGGAAGGTGCTTATGCCTTGGGGGTAATGAGTATCGACAGCCCCAATACGCTAATTGCCTGTAGAAAAGGTAGTCCGCTAGTGATTGGCGTTGGAATTGGTGAATATTTCATTGCTTCTGATATTGCTGCTTTACTGCCCGTAACGCAGCGTTTTATCTTTTTAGAAGATGGCGATATAGCCGCCATCACAATAGATGGGCTGGTTATTTACGATATTAATGATAACCACGTAAATCGACCAATTAAGGAGAGCCAATTAAAAGCCGATTCAGTAGATAAAGGCGCATATCGGCATTATATGTTGAAAGAAATCTACGAACAGCCATTTGCGATTTCGCAGGCATTAGAAGGTAGATTTATTAATAACCGA
>JAUYMX010000263.1 GCA_030699345.1 Methylococcaceae bacterium | reverse complement strand
ATCACCATTAAGCTGCGCCCTAAAAAAACGCATCATTACAGTGTCGGCATCGGCTATGACACCGACATCGGGCCGTTGTTAAGCGGCTCTTACACCAATCGTCGATTGAACGACCGCGGTCATTATCTTACGTCTAACATTGACCTTGCCCCGGTGCTATCGACCGCCGATGTTCAATATAATGTGCCGCTGGCCAATCCCACCAGTGATGTTTTCAGCTTGGGTGCAGGCTTAAAGCGTGAAGATAACGACAGCTATAAATCCAAAACGGCCAAGCTGTCGGCTCGAGCAAAGCACGCTTTCGCCAATGGCTGGAAGCAGACGCTTTTTATAGATTACAGTTATGAAGATTTTGATACCGGCACACGGGCAGGAGAAACTTTACTGCTGGTGCCCGGCGGCAGTTGGCTACGTTCGGAATCCGATAATCCATTGCGCCCAACTAAAGGTTACCGGCTGGAATTTAATGTCGCGGGCAGTGTTAAAAACCCCATCTCGGATGTCAATTTTGCACAGGGTTCAGCATCGGCAACCTGGTCGCAGCCGCTGCCCTGGAGCGGCCGGTTTATCGGTCGCACCGAACTTGGCGCGACGCTGGTTGATCATTTTGACAAGCTCTCGACCAGCTATCGATTTTTTGCCGGCGGCATGAACAGTATCCGTGGTTACTCCTATAAAGAACTGGGCCCCAGAGATAGTGCCGGTAACGTTGAAGGCGGCCAGTTTTTAAGCGTGGTCAGTGCCGAATACGAACAAGCAATTCTCGACAATTGGGGCGTCGCGGCGTTTCTTGATGCAGGCAATGCCTACAATCTTGACAGCATCAATATCAAAAGCGGGGCGGGCTTGGGTGTTAGATGGTATTCGCCATTTGGTCCGGTGCGACTGGATTTTGCTCTGCCGTTAAACGATGCGGATTCTTCATTTCAAATCCATTTTGCTGCAGGTGCGAGGATATGAAGAAAAAAATCGCGCTGTTTAGCTTGTTAATGCTGCTGTTGATTCCGGTCGGTTTGTTTGGACTATTAAATAGTAACAGCGGTAGTCGCTGGCTGTTGCAGCACCTATTGGCGCGTTTGCCTGCACAAACATCAGTTAAAGCTATTGAAGGCCGACTGCTTGAACGGCTTGAATTATCTGACCTGACCTACAAAACCGACACGGAAACTGTCAGTATCAATAAGCTGGTATTAGCCTGGCAGCCCGCGTCGATATTCTCCCGCAAGCTAAAAATTGTAGAGCTGACTATCGATGGCTTAACGGTCAACATTACTGACAATAACGCCCCTGCAGAAACCAGCGCGTTTGATGTCAATGCCGACTTGCTGCTGCCGGTCGATATTGTGCTTGAAAATCTATTATTGACGAATGTCAGCATCCAATTGGGCGAGCAAGTACACACGCTGCAAAAACTGCAATTATCTGCTTTTACTGAATATGGTCAGCTTAATGTCGTTTCGCTGGCCGTTAATGCCCAGCCGCTGGCGGCGACAATCAAAGGTGAGGTGAAGCTGGGTAACGGTTTTCCTTTTAACATCACTGCTGACTGGCAATTTAACAGTGAAGAGGTTGGTTTGTTGCAAGCGGTCACCTCAGTCAATGGCGATTTGCAGCAACTAGCTTTCGATAATCGGGTGTCGTCGCCGTTCAAATTAACGTTAACAGGCGATCTGGCAGATTTACCAACGTCACCTCGTATCAACGCGCATGGCGACTGGCAGAACTTTAACTGGCCGCTTGCCGATAAGTCGCCGCAAATCAGCAGCCAGCAAGGTGATTTTGAGTTGACCGGCTTGCTTAACAAATATCAGGTTAAGCTCAATGCCCAGTTATCCCAGCCATCGTTACCCAAAGCGCAATTAACCTTTAGCGGCAACGGCAGCACGGAGGCTATCGCGATTGATAAACTGGAGCTCAAATCCAGCGCGGGCGTATTTCAGTTGGGCGGCGCTGTGTCTTGGCAAGAAGCGCTACTGTTTGATCTAAAAGCGTCCGCCAAGAATTTTAATCCGGCTATTTTGTTGCCGGAACTGCCGGGCAGCCTAAGCTTTAGCGCGCTTGTTAAAGGCAAACTGGCAGGCGAGTCATTGCAAGTTAACGCCAACATTAATCAATTAAAGGGACGCTTGCGTGGTCAGCCGGTCAGTGCCAACGGCAAACTGGCATTGGCTGATGAGCAACTTAGCATCGATGCGCTACGTATTATTTATGGTCGTAATAAACTTAATATTGATGGCACGTTGGGACAAGAACAAGCCCGTCTTAATGCCAGCATCGACGCGCCAGCCTTAGATGAGTTGTGGCCGGGATTGGGGGGACAAATAAAAGGCGAAGGGCAGTTGCAAGGTGCATGGCTTAACCCGGCAATCACATTTCAGGGGACCGGTAAGCGCTTGCGTTTTAGGGAACACAGTGCCGAGCAATTGGCTGTTAACGTGAATTATCAGCCTGGTGCGAACAAATCGTCGCAACTCAAACTATCCGCCAGCAATATCAAAAGCGGCACTAACCAACTTAGTAAATTACAGATTAATGGCCTGGGCAGCCCTGAGCAACATCGCTTTACTATCGATCTAAGTTCTAATTACGGCGAATTATCAAGCACGCTGACTGGACGATTGAAGGGCAACAGTTGGGAGGGGGATTTTTCCAAACTGGATTTGCAGTCCAACGACGCGGGCCGCTGGCAGCTTAGCAATAATCTAGTAGTCCGCATGGTGCAAAGCGCCAAAGGCATTGATGCCAAGTTGGCGCAAACTTGTTTGCACCAGCAAGCCGCGATGCTGTGCCTGCAAGGAAATTATCTTGCAAATGGCGATCTTGAATTACGACTTAAAGCCAACGACTTACCGCTTAGCTTACTGCAAGCCTATGCGCCCGAAGGAATGCAAGTCACCGGCATTATCAATGCTGATGCGGACATCCAGCAGCAAAAAGGCTTGCTCACCGGCAATTACCGGCTTGACCTGCCTGCAACTAAAGTTTCGTTTGCCGCCGACAAACAGCCGAAAACTATCCATCTGGGCGCGTCTTCGTTATCCGGCACGCTGCAAGGCTCGAAAATATCAGCGGATATTAATCTCGCGTTAGCGGCACAAGATTATTTACGCGGCCAGCTGCAAGTAGATACCAGTAACACCCAGGCGCTATCAGGCCAAATCAAGGCATCCATTGCTGACTTAAGTTTATTGAATTCATTTTTGCCGCAATTAACAGGGCTCAAAGGCAAATTTAATGCTGATTTGGCGCTACTCGGCACAACTGCCGCCCCTGCTGCCAGCGGCGCGATTACTTTTACGCAAGGTGCGGCGGACCTGAACGGCTTAGGCCTTGAGTTACGTGACATTAATCTCCAGGCATTGGCAACGGGGAGTATTGCCGAGCAGATTCAAATCACCGGCTCGGCTAAATCCGGACAAGGCAACGTAAACTTAACTGGCGTTGCCAAATTACCGGGCACTGTCGAGTTGTTACTGACCGGTAAGGATTTTGAAGTTGCTAAATTGCCAGAGGCGCAAATTGCCATATCGCCCGAGTTAAAGCTGTTGTTTGCAGATAACCGCGGCAAAGTCACCGGCATTATCAAAGTGCCGAAAGCGATCATGGAAATCCAGCAATTGCCGGAGCAGGCCGTTACCGTAAGCGGCGATGAAGTCATCATTGGTGCCGAAAAAACCATTGAAAATACCGCTACAGCACCCAGCATTGATGCCGATATAGAAGTTGAACTAGGCAAGCAAGTGAGCTTTGTAGGACAAGGGCTAAAGACCAATTTATCCGGCAGATTAAAGATTATTAAAACGGCAGAAAAAATAGCCATGTATGGCAATGTCGACATGGATAAAGGCCATTACACCAGTTACGGGCAAGATCTTACCGTTCGTAAAGGTAGGTTTGTATTTAATGGCCCGGCCGATCAACCTTGGCTGGATGTAGAAGCTATTCGTGTGTCAAAAAGCAAAGCCGTGACGGCCATTCTTAGCGTCACCGGTCCGTTAAAATCGCCAAAGACGCGTTTATCTTCAGAACCTGCCTTACCGGAAACTGACGTACTTGCTTATTTAGTCACCGGCAATCCGCTAAACCAAGCGAGCAAATCCGAGAGCAATATGATTGCCAGTGCCGCGGTGTCTTTAGGAGCTGGCCGAGTCTCCTGGCTTGCCGACCAACTGGGCATTGATAATTTGGAAGTTAAAGAAGGTGAAACCCTGGAAGATACCTTGGTAGCGGTTGGCCAATATCTGACGCCGGATTTTTATATCGGCACCAAAGTGGGCTTATTTAATAAGCAAGCGGTATTAGTTCTTAAACATAAATTGACCAATTCCATAAATGTGGAAACCGAGACCGGCACATCGCAACGAATAAAACTAAACTATGAGTTTGAACGTGACTAACTAACTTAAACACCCTTCACCATGGCCGAATCCTACCAACTACCTCCCATCCGACTAGGCGCTCCTGGCGAGGATATTTCTATCAAAGATTTAGCGGCCATTCAGCAGCGCTTCAAAAAAATGCATCACTTGCGCCTGACACGCGCCCAGGATTTTCTACAACCACGGCAACGCGTATTTCTGGAATTATTGCCACTGATTTTTCATTGCAACAACCCACTGTTACCGGGCTTTGTATCGTCAACAACCGCAGCTGGAATTGTTGATTTTCGACCGGACAGCAAAGCCATTAAATCGGCTAAACAATTTTCCAAAAACTTTAGTGTTGCCCGGCACACGTCTGACCAACATTGCATCGATGCGCTGTTTTTAATGGGCAGTGTCGGCAGCATTGCCTTTTCTAAAATCAGCGACATGGACATTTGGTTGTGTCATCGAGCCGATTTATCAAAATCTGATCTTACCGAATTACAAAAAAAAGCCAGTGCTGTCGAACACTGGGCGGCAACACTGGATTTGGAAGTGCATTTTTTTCTGATGGATTGCGACAAGTTTCGCCAGGGTGAAGACACACCGATGTCGGCAGAAAGCAGCGGGCATACGCAGCATTATTTGTTGTTGGAGGAGTTCTATCGAACCGCCATACATATCGCCGGAAAAACCCCTATTTGGTGGCTGGTACCGCCACATCAGGAACTAAATTACAGTCAATACGTCAGTCACCTGATCAATAATCGTTTTGTTTATGAGCATGAGGTGATTGATTTTGGAGGTCTGGAGGCCGTTCCGGCTGAAGAATTTACCAGCGCGACACTATGGCATCTTTATAAAGCCCTGCATGCACCGCACAAGTCTTTGTTAAAACTGCTGCTAATGGAATGCTATGCCAGCGAATATCCAAACACGCAGTGGCTTTGCCAAACAATTAAACATGCCGTCTATGAGGGCTCTTA
>JAUYMX010000259.1 GCA_030699345.1 Methylococcaceae bacterium | reverse complement strand
GGATGCCGAGTTCCTCGAATAAAAAACGGCGTAATACATCTTGCTCTTTCATGATTCTCCGATTAAATGTTCACTATTTTTACAATGTTATAATTTTTAACAAAAATACCACAGCCGATGATATTCACGACAAAAAAACTTACCCTGCCTGATCCTGCAGATGCGTTGCCGGGACGTGTTACGCCCATGCCGGTGACAAATAAACATTATGTGAATGGCAATCCTATTTTGCCGCCCTTTCCAGAATCCTTGGAGCGTGTGTTATTTGGATTGGGGTGTTTTTGGGGGGCTGAACGTAAATTCTGGCAATGTGCAGGGGTGTTTTCTACCGCTGTGGGTTATGCGGGTGGCTACACCCCTAATCCTACCTATGACGAGGTTTGCAGCGGCTTAACCGGGCATACTGAGATAGTTAGCGTGGTTTATGATCCGGCAATCGTTACTTTCAATACACTGCTGGAATTATTCTGGACAGTACATAATCCTACTCAGGGAATGAGGCAGGGTAATGATGTCGGCACTCAGTATCGATCGGCGATTTATACCTATACGGAAAAGCAATTCAACGAAGCGGTCAAATCAAAAGAACAGTACCAACAACGTCTTAAACAAGCCGGTTTCAACGAGATAACGACGGAAATTGCTCCAGCTGGAGACTTTTATTATGCCGAAGATTATCACCAACAATACCTCGCCAAAGAACCACAGGGTTATTGCGGGTTAGGGGGCTTGGGAGTGGCGTTTGAATGAAGTTGTAAATCTAACGGGCAAAAAAAAGGCAGTTTATAAAAACTGCCTGAAGTATTAGGAAGGATATAACGCAACTTTCAGCTATGAAAGCCTACTCAGGCTCTAAAAGTTAGATTGATGATAGCAACGCCTTAGGTAAATAAAAATGTGGCATATTGTCGCACCCCGCCCAATACGCTATTAAAAACGCCAGAGATGTCCAATAATGGCGGTCGGTTTAATTTCCCCCACTTGCTGAATTCAACATGCTTTCACACGTTTCTTCGAGACCCGGATCATCGGCGCTGCAAAACCTGAGCTGGCTGTTCATTTTGCGTAATTTGATGATCCTCAGCGAGTCACTGCTGATCTTTTTAACGACGTTTGGATTAAATATTAAATTGCCGCAGCAGCAACTTTGGCTGGTGGTAATGTCGATAATAGCGGTCAATATTTACACCTGGCTACGCTTGCAGATTGATGACCCGGTTACTGATCAGGAAATTTTTTCACAGTTGGCGGTCGATGTTCTGGGTATCACCGCGTTGCTATATCTGACGGGTGGTGCCTCAAATCCGATTATATGGGTGTATCTGCTGCCACTGATTATTACCGCTATTATGTTGCCCCAAGCGTATGCGTGGTACATGGTCATATTGACGACGTCGATGTATACAATTTTAATGGCATACAACGTGCCGTTACCCTCAATAGAGCCGCATATCCCTAATCCCGATATGGTGCATGACAATATCGAACATCTGGAAATGTTGCATCAGGCGCACGCCACCAGTGACAGGCATTACTTTAATCTGCATATTTTTGGTATGTGGTTTGGGTTTGTGTTTAGTGCCGGATTAGTCG
>JAUYMX010000253.1 GCA_030699345.1 Methylococcaceae bacterium | reverse complement strand
ATAGCCGACTTCAGTAAATTTGGTGGCTTCGATTTTAATGAACGGGGCATTGGCAAGTTTGGCAAGGCGACGGGCAATTTCGGTTTTGCCGACCCCTGTTGGACCAATCATCAGGATGTTTTTCGGGGTAATTTCATCGCGTAGTTTTACGTCAACATGCTGACGACGCCAGCGATTACGTAAAGCGATAGCCACAGCGCGTTTAGCATTGGCTTGACCGATGATGTGTTTATCAAGTTCGCTAACGATTTCTTTAGGTGTCATCTGGGTCATGTGCTTACTCGTTAGGTTCTGCGTCGAGTTCTTCAATGCGCAAGTAGTGATTGGTGTAAATACAAATGTCGGCCGCGATATTTAATGATCGTTCAACAATTTCGCGAGCACTTAGGTTAGTATTTTCCAGTAATGCACGCGCAGCAGCTTGAGCAAATGCGCCGCCGGAGCCGATTGCCATCAAATCGTATTCGGGCTCAATGACATCGCCTGTACCGGAGATAATCAATGAGGTTTTGGCATCGGCAATAGTCAGTAAGGCTTCCAGTTTGCGCAGAGCTCGATCTGTCCGCCAATCTTTAGCCATTTCCACGGCGGCTCGGGTTAGATGGCCGCGGTGTTTTTCCAGCTTGCCTTCAAAATGTTCAAACAAAGTGAACGCATCGGCTGTTGCACCAGCAAAACCGGCAATAACTTTATCGTGATAAAGGCGACGCACTTTACGAGCATTGCCCTTCATAACCGTGTTGCCTAAGGTGACTTGACCATCGCCACCAATCACAACTTTATCGCCGCGGCGAACCGAAAGTATGGTTGTTCCTCTAAACACTTTAATAACCCTGACTAAAAAATATAGTCCGGCAATTCTACATGGTCTTATCCTAAATGTGCGAAAAATGCTATTGCTCAAAGATGGATTAAAAAAGTACGTGATATCACCTATTAAAAATAAGTCATATCACACACTTTTTTCATAAATTGAAGAGGGTGTGTGATTATTTTCAATAAAATCATAATGTTATGTTTTGGCATTAAATCTGCATTTATTTCTTAAGAGTATTTCCCTAAATGTTTGTTGATAGGTGTTGAAATGAATCAGGAATTAGCACGTACAGAAGACTCAAATGAAACTAGCGGTTCTTTGCTGTTAGGTACAAGTTTGGCCGTAGCATCAATGATTTTATTGCCCGCTCTCGCTATGCGAATGGGATTGGGAGCGAGTCTAACAGGGGCGTTAAGAATTGCCTTGATGAAGGCATC
>JAUYMX010000248.1 GCA_030699345.1 Methylococcaceae bacterium | reverse complement strand
TAAACTCAGTACCCAAAGGGCATAAATGCGAACAGAATCTTATAAATCAATCTGTTCCGTTCGTGGTGAGCAAAGTAAGCCCCCTTTCGGCGGCATGGCATTACAAAGAAACAGACGCTGTTTGAGGCGATTTTTAATTTTTTTGCCCGCTTGTAAATAGTGGATTTTATGTAACTGTTCAGCAAATTTGTGGGAGCGACGTCGCTCCCACAACAGCGGCTCCTTGCCTGAGCTCGGATTTATAGAACTTAAAGTCCCTGAATAGTTACGATTTTATAAGCATAAAAAAGCTGATTCTTGAGAGCTTTAGGCAAGCTGTAGGTGCGAATTCATTCGCACGATGCGGATAAATCCGCACCTACCCGGTCTTGCCTAGTCGTCAAAAATAGGCAACCTCGAAAAACCCTGCACTTCGATAAACTCAGTACCCACAGGGCATAAATGCGAGCGGTACTTTACAAATCAATGAGTCCGCTTGTGGTGAGCTTGTCGAACCATGAGCGGAATGGGTTTTTCGAGGTTCCCTTATGTAAAACCGCTTAAGGCACTCATCTCACACTATTTTTTCTTGACGGCTTTAGTCTCAATTTTGACCTGCGTAGTACCGTCTTCTTGCATGTCTAATTTTTTGGCCGCGGCTTTGGAAACATCAATCACTCGCTCGCCAACAAATGGTCCGCGATCATTAATCCTAACTTCGACATTCTTGCCGTTTTCAAGATTGGTAACTTGGGCCTTGGTGCCCATCGGTAAAGTTGGATGCGCCGCGGTCAGCTCTTTTTGATCAAAAGTCTCGCCATTAGCCGTCTCCTTGCCTTGCAACCCTGGTCCATACCAAGACGCTTCACCCACTTCCTTATGCAACGGCTTGGTGACACTGCCCTGCGTCGGCGGCGTTGGCTTGCTTTGCCCACCCGTTTCATTTTGCGTGCTACAGCCTGGTAACGTCAAAGCGCTGATCAGGAGCATTGCTAGCCCAGAAGTTAAGTAGGTGTAACGAGTAATTGGTTGAGACATATTTTTCTCCATTTGAAATTTAGACTGTCGAAAGTAGGAGCGGGCCTTGCCCGCGATTTTTGCTATCGAACGCGGGCAAGGCCCGCTCCTACAACAAACCGCTAGCCCAAAATCCGCGCATAAGATTCTTTATCAGCCCGATAGCACCCGCAGGACGCAGCCTCCAGACCGGCGCGGTCGATAATCGTAATATTGCCGCGTTGGTAGCTGATCAGTTTGCGTTTTTGTAATGCATTGGCCGCTTTGGTGATACCGACCCGACGCACGCCTAAGATGTAGGCCAAAAAAACGTGGGTCACATGAAAATAATTAGAGTGCGCCCGGTCCTGCGTCATCAGCAGCCATCGGGCCAGGCGCGCTTCCACCACATGAAAACGGGTACATGCCGCGGTTTGTGCAAGCTGGCTCATCGACACATATAAATAACGCTTCAACTTCTGCTGCAACGTAGCACTCTGTTCAAGTTCACTTAAAAATGCTGCGGCTGTCATGCGTAACGCTGGACCGCCCCCCTGTACCAGTGCATGAAACGGCGCGACATCGACACCTAGCATCAGGGTATGCCCCAACATGCCTTCATTGCCGATCAAGGCCACTTCTAAGCCTGACTTGCCATCAACAGGCGTCACCAAAGAAATAAAGCTGCCGGTAGGGAAATACACATGCGTGAGGCGTTCTCCCGGTCGACACAGCACTTCAGCAAAATTCAGTTCGATGTGCTCACATTTGCTAAGCAGCTGTTCGCAATCCTTGGGCGGCAACGCATCCAATAATTGATTAGTCGCTTGAACAGCGTGATTGAAAGGCAAGGGATCTCTCCTTTGAGTTGGCTAACGGTCGGATTAACTCAAACAGTACCGAAGAAAGCGCTTGTCGTCTGTATGCTAGCGCACGTAGATGAATTGGATTGTTACGTTAAAATTAATCACTAAGGGCATTTATTAGCAACTATATTTCCCCATTCTAAGTGGTGAAATCTGTTATAAGTAAGCCCACAATATTACCGTCAAGGTCTCAACCTTCGTTGTTGTGCTGGTTTCTAACCACTCAGCCACACATACTTCAGAGTCAACCTTATGGTCAGCCCGCTTTCCGAACAGCCTTCCCCCAAGCAAAACCATCTTCTCGCGGCCCTACCGACAGAAATCTTCGAGCGTATTGCGCCTTATCTGGAGTTAATAAAACTACCACTCGGCGAAGTGCTTTATGAATCTGGCGATCAATTGCAACATGTCTATTTTTTAACCTCCGCCATCGTGTCATTGAACTACTTAATGGAGAATGGCGCATCTGCAGAAATTGCCGGTGTCGGTAATGAAGGCGTACTTGGCGTGTCCATTTTAATGGGCGGTAATACTACGACCAGCCGCGCCAGCGTCCATACCGCAGGCCACGGTTACCGGCTGAAACGACAAGTGATGATGAACGAGTTTAATCGCGGCGGGCCGATGATGGCGTTGCTGCTGCGTTACACTCAGGCGTTAATGACACAAATTTCTCAAACCGCCGTCTGTAACCGGCATCATTCTGTCGAGCAGCAATTGTGTCGCTGGTTGTTATTAACCCTCGACAGGCTGCCCAGCAATGAATTGATCCTGACCCAGGAATTGATAGCCGGCATGCTGGGCGTGCGCCGTGAAGGTATCACCGAAGCTGCTGGCAATTTGCAGCGTGCCGGTTTTATTAGTTACCGTCGTGGTCACATCACGGTTATAGATCGGCTAGGCATGGAGGGGCGTAGTTGTGAATGCTATAAAGTCGTTAAAAATGAATTTCATCGTTTGCTTAATGATTTAGGCCGACATGAATAACACACTGACATCGTTCGCATTTATGCCGCACTGCCATTAAGTTAAACCGTTCGTGGTCGACTGCAAGGATGCAGGAGGTAGGGCAACGCAGGAGCAGTTGCCGAGAGCTTGTCGAACCATGAATGGTTTAACTTAATGGCCTCGGATTTTTCCATTCACCCTTCGACAGGCTTCACCAATAGGGTGATCTATGGACAGGCGAACGGAAAAAATCTTCTAACTATTCAGCCTTTAACCTGAGTGAGGCAAAGCGTTTATTGTGTAGGGTGGATAAGCAACGCGCATCCACCGCAATTGCCGGATGCGCTAGCGCTTATCCAGCCTACGAATGACTAATAGAGCATCATGATCAGTAGGAGCTATTCAGCCCTTAATCTGAGTGAGGCGATGCGTTATTGTGTAGGGTGGATAAGCAAACACGCATCCACCGCAATTGCCGGATGCGCTAGCGCTTATCCAGCCTACACATGACTAATAAAGCATCATGATCAGTAGGAGCTATTTAGCCCTTAATCTGAGTGAGGCGATGCGTTATTGTGTAGAGTGGATAAGAGCAAACACGCATCCACCGCAATTGCCGGATGCGCTAGCGCTTATCCAGCCTACGAATGACTAATAGAGCATCATGATCAGTAGGAACGGGCAAGGCCCTCTCCTACAGACGTCAATTAGTTAGTGAACCACAACATTAACCATTCCCAGGATCATCATTCTTGAAAACAAATAATAAGCTGGTTTTTTCAATTGCAGGCGCATTACTACTGGTGGCGCTGATTGCGTTGATAGTGGCGGCATCGTTCTGGGCGTTTAAACAAAGTGAAACCGCTCTCGAAGCGCGGCGGCATACCAGTGATTTAATACTCCGCGCCAACGCCTTGATGTCGGAATTAAAAGATGCCGAAACAGGGCAACGCGGCTATTTATTAACTGGTGACGAGGCATTTTTAGAGCCTTACTTGATGGTGCGCGACCACATCATTGGCGATCTGGATCAATTGCGGCTACTTAACTCAATCCCCGCTGCCAATAAACCGCTAAATGCACTGGTGCCACTGGTCGACGCCAAAATGACCGAATTGGCCGAGGTAATTGAATTACGCCGTAAGCATGACATGGCAGCTGTGCTGGCATTGCTAAGCCATGGCGATGGCCAGCAGTTGATGACGTCAATTCGTGCCCAAATGAGCGCCTTCAACGACATCAAGCAAACTGAACTGGCCAAGCACGAAGCCACCTTGCTGCAGAAGATGAAAAACTTATTTGTCATCATTGTTTTTGCCAGCCTGTTAACACTGTTATTTGCGCTTAGCCTGCCCTATTTTATTTATCGCGAATCCCAGCAACGTATCAAGAATTTATTGCACATTGAAACGCAGCATTTGCTGGAACTACAGGAAGACACCAATAAAAAACTACAACAAACCAACGTCGACTTAGAAATCAGCGAAGAAAAACTTGCCGTCACCCTTAACTCCATCGGCGATGCGGTGATAGCTACCGATGCTCAAGCACGAGTAACAGTATTGAATACCATTGCCGAGCAGCTTACCGGCTGGACCCAGGCAAACGCCATCGGTCGTCCGGTAGCCGATATTTTTAACATCATCAACAAAGAAACTCGCCAACCTAGCGCCATTCCCGTCATGGCAACCTTAGAGCATGGCACCATACAAGGTCTAGCCAACCACACCGTCCTGATTTCCCAGAATGGCAACGAGTTTGATATAGCCGACAGTTGCGCGCCAATTCGCGACCGCGACAACCAGGTGATTGGCACAGTGCTGGTGTTCCGTGATGTTACTGAAGAATATGCGGTGCAGTTGGCGTTACGTGAAAGCGATGCCCGCTCAAACTTCGTTCTGGAAATGACCCATACCGGCGGCTGGGATCTTGATCTGATAAACCATACGGTACAGCGCACGTTAACGCATGACCGCATTTTTGGTTACGACGCCATTTTACCTAACTGGACTTACGAGATATTTTTGGAGTATGTCCTGCCCGAAGATCGCGCCGAGGTAGATCGCCATTTTCAAGCAGCCATCGCCACGCAAACTGATTGGAACTTCGAATGTCGTATCCGTCGGGCCGATCGCGAAGTGCGTTGGATTTGGGTAACCGGCGAACATCAACGCGACAAAGCCGGTCAAGTCAAACACATGGCGGGGATTGTTCAGGACATCACCGAACGTAAACATATACAGGCGGCATTACAGGAAACCGAGCGTAGGTTCCGCACTATGATTGACGCACTGCCAATTGCTATCTACACGACTGACGCCGAAGGCCTTCTTACCTATTTTAATCCGGCTGCAGTCGAATTCTCCGGTCGGACCCCGCAAATAGGCACCGATAAATGGTGCGTAAGCTGGAAAGTTTTTCTAATGGATGGCACACCAGTGCCGTTCGACCAAAGCCCAATGGCAATGTCGGTACAAGAAAATCGCTCAATCAACGGTATTGAGGCCATTGCGGAACGGCCAGACGGCAGTCGCGTTATTTTCAGGCCGTACCCGACGCCGTTAAGCGATGCCCATGGCGACGTCATCGGCGGCATTAACATGCTGTTGGACATCACCGAAACCAAGCTTGCCGAAGCAAAACTCCACGAAGCTATTACCACTGCCGAACAAGCCAACAAAGCCAAATCGGACTTTTTATCGCGTATGAGCCATGAGTTACGCACGCCGCTCAATGCCATCCTGGGTTTTGCCCAGTTACTGGAAGCTGGC
>JAUYMX010000247.1 GCA_030699345.1 Methylococcaceae bacterium | reverse complement strand
CACAAAAACTTGCTGGCCTTTTTTTAAGTAATTGGCAAGCTGTCCTTCTGCACGTTTACCCCATACGGCAACCCTAATCCATAGAGTTTGTTGTTTATCACCAAAACCTACGTTATTTGCCACTCTCACATTTAACACAGGTTGGCCGGATGGTGAATATCTAACTTCAGCATCTGCACCGACTGTGCCGGTAAAACTAAATACATTACTCATTTTTTCTCTATTAGTTGAATTAACAATGCCGTTATTATCAACTGGTTTGGGGTGAAACCTCAAACCGAATTTAACTTTTGACCTATGCAGCCCTACAACTCAAGACTAATGACAGTCTCTATTGATTGGCTACTGAATTATGCGATAGCAAGGTAAATATAGCTTGCCAGGCAATTTCATACGGTGCTGCTCAACAAATGAAGTCAACAAGGAATCCATGAGACGCATAATGTCCAGATCACCACGGATATCAAAATGCCCATATTTTTCAATGGCTAGAATGCCTTCATTCTTCACGTTACCGGCAACAATCCCGGAAAAAGCTCGCCTCAAATTGGCAGCAAGTTGATGACTCAGTTGATTTTTATGTAACTCCAAACTGCGCATATTTTGATGCGTCGGATTGAACGGTTGCTGGAAAACTTGGTCAATTTTCAGCAACCAATTGAAGTAATAAGCATCCCCTGCAGACTTGCGAAACTCTCGGACTTGTCTAATGCCTACCTGCATTTCTCTAGCAACCAAATCAGGCTGTTCAATAATTATTTGATAGCGTTGCCGAGCTTCTTGTCCCAAAGTGCCGGCAATAAATTGATCGATATGCCTAAAGTAGCTACGTGAACTTTCCGGCCCACAAAATATCAACGGAAATGGCATATCCTTATTGTCCGGGTGTAACAAAATACCTAATAGGTAAAGAATTTCCTCGGCGGTGCCTGCGCCGCCTGGAAACACAACAATGCCATGCCCCATTCTGACAAAAGCTTCCAGACGTTTTTCTATATCTGGCAAGATGACCAATTCATTGACAATCGGATTGGGGGATTCTGCAGCAATAATTCCAGGCTCGGTAATTCCTAGATATTGCCCATTTTTGATTCGTTGTTTGGCATGGCCAATAGTCGCCCCCTTCATTGGGCCTTTCATTGCGCCAGGCCCGCAGCCAGTACAAATATTCAAGCCGCGCAGACCCAATTCGTAACCAACTTGCTTAGTATATTGATATTCTTCGCGATTAATTGAATGCCCACCCCAGCACACTACAAGATTGGGATTTGTCATAGGCCTCAAAATATTGGCATTCCGAAGAATATGGAATACAGCATTGCTAATACCTTCGGAAACATTGAGATCAAATTTGGGGTTATCGTTTATCTCGTCGCTAACAAAAATAATGTCACGTAGCACGGCAAATAAATGCTCACTAATTCCTCTTATCATCTTGCCGTCTACAAAAGCATGCGCGGGAGCATTCTTGACTTCTAATTTGATGCCCCGTTGTTCTTGAATCACTCGAATATCAAAATTTGGATAACGATTCAGTAATTCCTTGCCATCATCCATATCGCTGCCACAATTGAGCACCGCTAAGGAACAATTGCGAAATAGTTGGTATAGCCCACCCTGACTGGTATCAAGAAGTGTATTGACTTCAAGTTTAGACAATATATCCAAACGACCTTCAGGAGTAATTTGTGCATCAATAACAGGGTGTTTCATAGATAGTGGAAGATATTATTGTTTGATTGAATAAATGTTTTTTAACTTTGATTCACTAAGCATTCAGTGTGCCCTATATAAAATCCCTCCGTCATTCAATTATTGAGAGTCGGAGTCGAACATGAATACATTAGTTCAAAAGCTGTTACTTGCTAGTTTAGTCATTGCCATAACCGGTTGCGCCCATTACCCTCAAAACTACTCTTATTATCCTACCTCCTCCTATAACAGAAGTTATTATGCAGGAGGTTACGAAACTTATAGTCATCACTATCACCCTCAACAACCAAGTTATCGACCCAATCCTCGTTCATCATGGCAGGGTTCATATTCAAGACCTCGCAACCAGTATGAAGAACGAACTCACCATTCCGAAAATCACGAACATCATTCCCAGAATGAAGGTCATGGAAGACGTTATGAGCATAATTATCGCCAGCACTGATTACTAACCGACAAATTTTAAGATGGTTATAAGGGTCAGATAACTTTATAATAGAAAACTAGGTACATGTACTTATACTCAGTTTTAAGACATCTACCCAATCTTTGCATGTTATTCAGCTATTTTTTCAGAAATTCCATTCGCTTTTCTCCTCAAAATTGCCCGGCATGATTTGCAATCAAATTTTTTATTGATTTATTTTAGGAGTGTCTAATGGCAACTGGTACCGTTAAATGGTTTAACGATTCTAAAGGTTTTGGTTTTATTTCCCCAAATGACGGCAGTGCAGATGTATTTGTACATTTTTCTGCCATCGCTGCTAATGGAGGTTTTCGAACCCTGGCAGAAGGCCAATCTGTAAGCTATGACGTGGAATCCGGCGCCAAAGGTCCACAAGCATTAAATGTGGCCGCCGCTTAAAAACAATACTATTGGGAACCTCGAAAAACCTGTCACATTCATGGTTCGACAAGCTCGCCACGAACGTAACAGGTTGATTTATAAGATGCTGTTTGCACTGAGCCTGTCGAAGTGCATGGTTTTTCGAGGTGCCCTATTTTTTATCTATGTATAAATGGCCTACCGGCCTTTAATATAAACTAACCAAATTTTTAGGATATGTCTTTTGAAACGACTTTTTGTAGGAAATTTACCTAGCGACGCCACCGAAGAATCTGTGCAAGCATTATTCTCCCAATACGGCAAAGTACGCTCCATCCAACTTGTTTCTGATATTTTTAGTGGCAAATGCCGCGGCTTTGGTTTTGTAGGCATGGAAGGCCACGAAGCAAGAGCAGCAATAACCAGCTTAGATGGCAATCTATACTGCGGCAAACCATTAAAAGTTAAATTCGAAGACGTCACAGCAGGTAAAAAAGGCAGACGGTAACGCTATTTTTAACCTACGTTAAGACTCAAAGCGCCTGGTTTTGCAATTCTATTATTCAACTTGATTTAGCAATCAATAACCAAATTGTTACTAGCAATACATAACTAAAAGGGAAATTATGATTTATCAAGTTGAAGGTGATATTTTACTTAGTAAAACCCAAGCTATCGCACATGGTGTAAGAATCAATGACCCTATGGACAAAGGTTTGGCCTTAGCATTGCACAATCAATACCCTGGCATGCATAAAGATTTTCATCACTGGTGCCACAAACACCATCCAGAACCTGGTGATGCATGGCTTTGGGGTGGTGTTGATGGCGTACGCATCATTAATTTGATTACCCAGGAAGGCTTAGACAGTCATGACCATCGTTTAGGCAAAGCTACGTTGACTACTGTTAACCATGCATTACGTGCACTGGTAAAAGTCATTGAACATGAAAAGATCAATTCTTTAGCTCTACCAAAACTTGCCACCGGAATCGGCGGCTTGGAATGGGATGACGTCTGGCCACTTATTGACAACCACCTGGGTAAGCTTGATATTCCTGTGTATGTTTACACGACTTATCATGCGAACCATCAGGCGCAAGAACCTAGCGCTTAAACAGAAAATTCGGCTGGTTTTGCTTTTAGAAACCAGCTGAAACATCAGTATCACCTTCACAAAAATCTCAGATCCATCAATACAACGACAGTTAATTTAGCTAGAGCGAGCTGTTACAATCGCAACATTCTGATTCTATTCTCGCAATCCCGTGCCAACAAAACCTACATCCCCAATCTATACTTGGACAAACATTCGGCATATTGCCCTAGAGCATAAAAAAGAACTCTTTTATGCCCACTTAGTTGCCATTTTGGCCATGGTCGTCAGTGTTCCTATCCCTTTATTAATGCCATTACTGGTTGATGAGGTCCTTTTAAATAAGCCTGGCTTTATAACTTCGACAATAGACAAACTGTCCCCTCCAGAATGGCATTTACCTATCGTCTATATCACCATAGTGCTGGTCATCAGCGTAATACTACGCATTATTGCCATCATTTTTGGTGTCATTCAATCGCGACAATTTTCGGTTATTTCTAAAGATATTGTTTTCCGTATTCGCAAGCGCCTGCTTGGTCATTTACAAACTATTTCCATGTCCGAATACGAAAGCTTGGGAACTGGCACGGTAGTAACTTATTTAGTTAAAGATCTCGACACCATTGATAATTTTGTTGGCAACACCATTAGCAAATCATTGGTGGCTATCTTAACCATCACCGGTACTGGCGTTATTTTGTTATGGATGCATTGGCAACTTGGCCTGTTCATTTTGTTACTAAATCCTATCGTTATTTACTTTACACGCACGGTAGGCTCACGAGTAAAAGACCTTAAATCCAAGGAAAACTCAGCCTATGAAGTATTCCAGCAATCGTTGACTGAAACTTTAGAAGCCATCAATCAAATTCGTTCCAGCAACCGCGAACGCCATTATTGCAACCAATTAATCGATTCCGCCCGCTCAGTAAAAGATACCTCTATTGCCTTTGCCTGGAAAAGTGACGCCGCCTCACGCTTAAGCTTTCTAGTATTCTTATTCGGCTTCGATATTTTTCGTGCTTGCGCGATGTTAATGGTGTTTTATTCTGACCTTAGTATTGGTCAGATGTTGGCAGTCTTTGGGTATCTCTGGTTTATGATGGCACCAGTACAAGAAATACTCAGTATTCAATACGCTTTTTTTGCCGCAAAAGCCGCATTGACCCGTATTAATCGACTCGGCGCCTTAAAGCAAGAACCGAATTATCCCCACATTAACGATCCTTTTCTCAACAAAAAAACCGTATCAATCAAGGTCGACAACCTGCATTTTAGTTATGGTGATGAAAAAGTTCTTAACGGTATCCAATTACATATTAAAGCCGGTGAGAAAGTTGCATTGGTTGGTGCAAGTGGTGGTGGCAAATCCACGTTAGTGCAAACATTAATAGGGCTATATCCGCCAGATCAGGGGCAAATTTACTTTGATGATGTACCTATCGACCAAATTGGTCTTGATGTTGTCAGGGAGCATGTTGTAACAGTACTGCAGCATCCTATTCTTTTTAATGACACCATTCGCGCTAATTTAACCTTAGGTAAACCCGCCACAGATGAACAATTATGGAATGCCTTAACCATCGCTCAGCTCTTCGAGACAGTAAAAGATCTTGAACAGGGCCTGAATACGATCGTTGGTCGGCAAGGAATGCGTTTGTCCGGAGGTCAACGCCAACGCATGGCGATTGCCCGCATGGTAGTGACTAACCCAAGCGTGGTGATATTGGACGAAGCGACGTCAGCGTTGGATAGCGAAACAGAACATAAACTACACAAGGCGCTTAGTTTATTTTTGAAAAACCGAACCACTATTATCATTGCTCATCGATTAAGTGCCGTTAAACAAGCCGATCATGTTTATGTCTTCGAAGAAGGCAAAATCTGCGAGCAAGGCCGCCACGAAACATTAATTAATCAGCAGGGCCTTTACGCAAAATTGTATGGCGAATACCAATAAACATGTCTGACATATACGATCTACATTGCCACTCAACCGCCTCTGATGGCGTTTTATCGCCAACTGAACTGGTACAACGTGCCAGTCAACATGGCGTTACCCACTTATCATTAACTGATCACGACACCACTCAAGGTTTGGCAGAGGCCCAAGCTACTGCCGATGCCAACGGAATTCATCTTATCAATGGCATTGAATTATCCACCAACTGGCAAAACCACTGCTTTCATATCGTCGGTTTAGGTATTGATCCTTTAAATCCAACGTTGGCAGCTGGTATACGCAATCTGCAATTGATTCGTACAGAACGCGCCGAACAAATTGCGGCCAAACTCGCTAAAAATCGTATTCCCGGCGCATTGGCCGCGGTAAAAGAGATCGCCGGTACTGGAATGATTACTCGCACCCATTTTGCTGATTTTTTGTTATCACAACGCCATGTGTCGACCCAGCAAGAAGCCTTCGATCGCTATTTAGGAAGCGGCAAACCTGCTTATGTGTCGACCACTTGGGCAGAACTAAAAGACGCAGTCAGCTGGATAACTGAAGCCGACGGCGTAGCTGTATTGGCACATCCGTTACGTTATAAATTAACTGCCAGCAGGCTAAGGCGCCTGCTCACATCTTTTAAAGATGCCGGGGGCCAATCCATGGAAATAGTCACCGGCAGAACTAACCCAGATGAAATAAGACGCACCAGTCTTTTTGCCAGCCAGTTTCAATTGGCTGGCTCTGTCGGTTCGGATTTTCATAACCCAGCAAATGTGTGGGTAGAGCTTGGCCGACTTGCGCCATTACCCAAACAAATACAGCCAGTCTGGGAATTACTCCACTAAAGTTAATTGATAAATAACAAGACATAAAAAAGGGGCGATTGCTTTAGCAATCACCCCTTTTTAAGGTTACAGCATTAAATGTCGTCTATACGGCTTCGATATCTTTCATGCTTAGCCTAACTCTACCTTGACGATCAATTTCAAGTACCTTGACTCTAACCACATCACCTTCGTTTACTTTGTCACTGACTTTGTCGACATGCTCATCAGAAAGCTGAGAAATATGCACTAAGCCATCTTTGCCAGGCAAAATAGTAACAAAAGCGCCGAAATCCATCAGTCTGACAACTTTGCCTTCGTAAATTTTACCTACTTCAACTTCTGCAGTAATTTCTTCGATAAGACGCCGCGCTTCTTCACCGGCCGCTTTATCAACTGAGGCAACTTTAACAACGCCGTCATCGGTCAAATCGACGCTTGCGCCAGTTTGTTCGGTAATGCTGCGAATTGTCGCACCACCTTTGCCGATCACTTCGCGAATTTTGCTAGGATCAATTTTGAAAGGACTGATGCGCGGTGCGAAGTCAGACATTTCGTCGCGTGTTGATGATTAAGCTTTGTTCATTTCACCGAGGATATGCAACCGGCCATGTTTGGCTTGTTCCAATGCAGCTTTCATGATTTCAGCAGTAATGCCATCGATTTTAATGTCCATTTGCAAGGCTGTAATACCTT